>CAMLPA010000618.1 GCA_946481605.1 uncultured Flavihumibacter sp.
TTTAAGAAGTTCACCACATCGGTTGCGGGGAAGAAGGATTCTTTGGTGGCCACCCATCCCATGGAGAAAGATGGGAACACGCCGTATTTGTTGTTGGAGCCGAAGCGGGAAGAACCATCCCTTCTTACCAGCGCCTGCACCAGGTATTTTTCTCCGTAATCATAGTTCAACCTTGCGAAGAGAGAACTCACATAATGCTCCTGGCTTTCGCTGCCGCCGGATACTTTCTGATCGGCAGGTACATTGAAGTTGAGGGAAGCATCATCGAAATTATCCGCGGGAATATTGAAATAAGTAACGTTTACATTCCGGGAAATACCGTCTGAGTAAGCGCCTTGTCCAACAAGCAGGGTGAGGTTATGCTCTCCGAAACCTTTGGTGTAAGAAGCGGTATTTTCCAGGTTCCAGCGCAGGTTCCTGTTGGAGCCGCGGTTGTAAGAAGTTTGTGAGGTCACCACGGTAGGTTTGAGCCATGCCAGCGGGGAGAAACTTTCACCGCCCCAGAAGGAGAGTTTGCCGCCCAGTGTGGAGCGCAGTTTTAATCCTTTGATGGGCTCGGCTTCCAGGAAAGCGTTGCCGATAAGGTTATCGCTCCAGCCATAGTTGCCGAGCCGGGTTTGAATGTATGCGAGTGGGTTGGTGAACTCCTGGCCTACGATCTGGGGAATGGCATAAGGATTCCCGAACTGGTCCCGACGGATACCGGCGCCGTTCATGTTACCAGGTGTAGGCAGGTAAGGCGCCATGCCTAATTTAGCTGGATCGGTTTCGATGACGGGCGTAATGGGATCCAGGTTGATGGCAGAGCTGAGTGGCCCACCGAATTCACTGTTGGTATTGCCAATGCCCAGCGTTTTTTCATACGCATAGCCGAGGTTTTGACCGAAAGTGATCCAGGAAGCGAGTTTATGGGTGGAGTTCAGGCGGAAGTTGAGCCTTTTGAACTTAGAGATATCGGTAGCCACGATGCCTTCCTGGTTGAAGTAGCCGAAAGAAGCGAAATACGTGGAGCGCTCGTTGCCGCCGGAGATGCTGAGTTCATGGGTCTGGCGGCGGGCACTGTTGTTGAAGATCACGTCCTGCCAGTCGGTGCCTTCACCATAAATAGTTGGGTCGGCGAAGGGCTTCGCCTGTCCGGCGGCTACAGCAGCTTCATTGCGGAGCGTCGCGTATTCGGTGGCATTGAGCAGGTCGAGTTTACGGGTGGGCGCCTGGATACCATAGTAACCATGGTAATTGACGCGGAGCGCACCGGATTTTCCGCGCTTGGTGGTCACCAGGATTACCCCGGCGGCGGCACGCGCACCATAAATAGCTTGTGAAGAGGCGTCTTTCAGTACTTCAATAGATTCGATATCGCTCTGGTTGAGGTAGCCGATGCCGCCATTGTCCACTACCACACCGTCCACCACCCAAAGGGGGTTGTTGTTGTTGAAAGAGGTGATGCCACGCACCCGAACGGTAGCGCCCGCGCCGGGCTGGCCATTATTGGTGGCGATGGTTACCCCGGAAGTGCGTCCCTGCAGCGATTGTTCTATCCTGTTCAGCGGCATATTTTCCAGGTCGGAGGCCTTCACGCTGGAGATGGCCCCGGTTACCACACTTTTCTTCTGGGTGCCGTATCCCACCACCACTACTTCATTCATATTGGTGGCATCGGCATCATTCATGACGATATTCACTTTTCCATCAGCCGGAACGGTTACTTCCTGGTCGAGCATACCCAGGTGGGAAACGACCAGTACCGATCCGGTTTTAGGAACGGATATGCTGAAATTGCCAGACTCATCTGTAACGGTAGCGAATTCAGTACCTTTTATTTTTACGGTGGAACCCGGCAGTGGGTCGCCGGTTGTTTTTGCAGTCACCTTTCCCGAGGCAGTTTTGCGTTCCTGGGCGGAAGCATGGAAGAAGGCGCACTGAAGCAAGAGAAAAATGCTTAATGGAAGCAACGTTTTCAATTTCATATGCAAGCGTTTGTTTGGTTAATAAAAAGAGCAACTCTTTTCAATCGTTAGAAATCCTATGTTAAAAGTAGGTCACTATTACCCTTTCCGGCAGAAAAACACCACCTCAATACCACATCAATTCCCTCAAAAACACCTGAAAAACGGCCATTTCACCACCTCAATACCACATCAACTGAAATGAAATGGTTTTCATTTCCGGAATGCTAAACTAATCTAGTTGAAAACTGAGCGATTTCAGGTTGAAGCCTCCGGACTCCGCCAGTATCCTCAGCGCCTGTTCCCCTTCTGGTATTTCGATCCCGGACAGCGTTACCGTTTGCCATTTGTGGTGCCCTCCTGTAACGGGAATGGCGATGGAACCCAGTTTACCCGAACTATTCAGCAGCGCCAGCCTTCCCCCTTCCTTTTCTGCAGCCACTTCCAGTTTGATGGTGTATTTCCTGTTTTGCGGTACACGTATTGTGTATTGCCACCACTCCCCAGGTTCGGTATGACTGATATAGACCTGGTTGGTATCGGGATCACGGCTGATGTCTGCTCCATCGTTCCTGTAGGTACGCCCTTTGTTGCCACCGCGGGCGCCGCCATCAGCGATGTGGTAATCTGCTGTGTCCACATCATAATAAGCGTAGCCATTCCTACCGAGGTCATAGTCTGAAGCATTGATTGTCAGGCCATTTACCAGCTCATTCTTTTGAAAAGGAAGGGTTTGGGTGGAGAAAGGCTGCCGGATCATGGCATCCACCACATCAGCATG
>CAMLPA010000619.1 GCA_946481605.1 uncultured Flavihumibacter sp.
CGCTCACCACAATGTTATCCGTAAAATAAATGATGTCGCCATCAGAAGCAGCCGCTATAGCCGCGGTTAAGGTGGCATAAGAATTCACATTGCGTGTAACGGCTTTTGTTTGCAGGAACGAACAACAAAGCACTACACAACAAATACAATACTTCAAAAAGGAAACTTGTTTTGTAAAATTTATCATAGTCAAATTTTAAGCAATGAATGGCCTGTCCACGCACAAACCGGCGCGTGGAAACACACGAAAAACAACAGTCAGTTGAATGTTGTTACACTATAGTGGAATATGAAGTGGTGAGAAAACGATAAGACCTGACATGCTACTGGATTTTAATTGGGTTAATGACTACATGAACATCCAAACAGCCGATAGGCATTGAATGCATTTTACTTCATGATGATCCATTCAAATGTAAACCCTATTTGAAATAAAAATATACACCTACTCATCATAAGTGTATATTTTGACATTTGTCAAAATGTTAACGCAGGTCTATCTATTATGAATAAACGAAGATAATTCTGATTGGTTTTATACTGAAAAGTGACTGCCAGGAGCCAGACTGAAGTCCCCCCGTTCCTATTTCTTTCCCAAAGCAACCCTGTAATCATCTGGGTTTCCCGTGATCCGTACACTCAGGAAAGCCATCTTTTTATCCATGTCCCGGTACACGATAGCATCCTCCTGTTCAGGGTCAACTTCTTCCTTCTTCTTTCCTCCAAACAAGGCGCGCCAGCCCACTTGCGTGACCAGTTTAAGTGGCACCCGAACCAGGTATTCCATATTCATATCCAAAGACTGCTTCCCGCCGATCTCCAAGAAACCCAGGGAGGAGTTGATGTTCATGACCGGAATATGTAGCGTAGCATCTTTTAAATGCAGGGTATTTTTCAACGTATCAAAGCGCACCATACGGAGGTTCTTATCCTTAAAGTAAGCGGACATCGCCTGCATTGGAGCAAAGTCTACCAGACTCCCATCTGTAACAGAAATATCCAATTCAGCCTCAGATTTTTCAAGAATGGGCACCAGGTCGGGATGCATCAGGAACGTGCTTTTAACCGTGCCGCTCAACATGCCATGAAGGTTCTTGTTGAGTTGGTAATCCTGACCGAAATTATCGAAGCGGAAAAGCGCTTTATCGAGATCAAGGTTGTTGACAGAGATGGTGCTTTTGAAATAGATATGTGTTGGATCGGATCCATTGAAGTAGCCTTTCGCGGCGAACTGCCCGCCGGTCAGTTTCATGGCGAAGGTATCTACATACAGGTAATGGTTAGGTTGCATGCGCAATGTGGCTTTCAGGTCCTTCAGCCATATTTTGTGGTGGTTCAGCTTTTTGATATCGGCCTCCAGCTTTGCGTAGGTGAACGGGAGTTGGAAGATGTTGAAAGCCGAATCGTGCTGAACGGGTTTTGTAGGCTCTTTGTAATTCATCAACGCGTCCACATCCAGGAAGTCGGAGGAGAGTGTGATCTTGTTGTGTTCCTTCATCAGTAATGAATCTTCACCGAGGTACCAGTCTATATCGGCACGCAGATCGCTCTTTCCCATCTTTCCATAAAAATCGCGTACCCGTAACCGTTGTTTCGCGTAAACGATCTTGCCCTGGAAGTCTTCAAATTTCATGGGATGCACTTTCAGCTTCGCTTCTGCTTTTTTGAAAACCAGGAAAGCGCCCTGGAAAGTTTTGTTGTACTGAATGGCTGCGGCGCCTTTGAGGTGCAGCTCACGCAATTCCTCGTGGCGGTAATCTTCCGGAACATAGTTTTCGCCATTGTAACTGAAAAGGTCCTCAAGTTTGATCAGATCGCTGCGCAGGTCGAATTCAAAACGTGTTCTGCCGTTCTTTTCATCCTTCAGCCACAGGGGATAATTACTGAGTTTCCCGGAGAAATGAAAATCGGATGTATCGATCTGTCCGGTGAAATCTTTTAATTGAAGGATAGAATCGTTGATGAGTATGTCGGCATGAAAGTCGTGGAATGTATGTGGGTAGTGCTTTAATCTGGCGAATAAGTCTTCGATAAAGAACTCACCTTTTGGAATACCCGAAGAATTGGTAAGATTGGCCACTGAAGTTTTGAAGGCCATTTTCGCGGAGAAGTTACTGATCTCTTCTTTCGAAGCAGGTGAGGTGGAATCGCCAGCCAGCAATTCGTTCAAACGAAGCAGTTTTGATTGCACCAGCAGCCCCATTTCGATGGGCTTTTCCTGGTGGTGGAATATGGCGGGAAGATCACTGAGGAAGCCGCTTAGTGCAATGTCCGAGGCGCCCATCTTACAATGGAACGTATCCACTTCTACCCTGCCATTGCGCATCTGGGCGTGGAGGTTCAGTTGCTCCACCGGATGCCGGTTTCCTTTCATGTTAAAACTGAAATCTCGGATGCGCAATTCGCTGTCGATCCCTTTTTTCAGTTGTACCAGACTGTTTTCCGGCTGTGCGAAATCGACGAGTTCATTGAAGTCCATATCCAGGAGTACCTGGCCCTTCATGCCTTGTAATGCTTCCAGGCCGAGGAAGGCTTGCAGGAATTGCAGGTTCAGGTCGGAATGCAGTTTCACCGCGATATGCGGATCGGAAAAATTCTGAATGGTAAGATCGCCTTGGAAGATGCCCGTGCCCGGTCTGGCGTACATGTTTTCCACTTTCAGTTCGGCTGATGCCCAGGTGCTGTCTTTCCCATTGGAGAAGCTGCCTTTAAACGCAAGGTCCT
>CAMLPA010000620.1 GCA_946481605.1 uncultured Flavihumibacter sp.
GTGTTAAGTTTTCATTAACTAAATGTTACCATTGGTTTAATTCAGTGTGACCAAATCATTACTTTAATGTTAAGTCCTGAATTTTGCCCCGCTACGAACGAACAGATTTTAGAAATTTAAAACTCTTTACTTTGACTATCAGGACCTTATGGCTGCTGATCGTAATGATCACAGCTATTAGCCCCTTGAAAGCGGCTGCAATATTCCCGGACACACTTCAGTTGCCCGACCGTTGGCTCAAGCCAGCCCCGGCTTCCGAGCCTGAAAAGAAATGGTATGAGCGCATTAACCTGCGTGGCTACGCCCAGGTGCGTTACAACCGGTTGTTGGAAACCAACAGTAAACTCGGTTGCGAACAATGTGACAAGTCGTGGGGAGAGAACGGCGGCTTTTTTATCCGCCGGATACGCCTGATTTTCTCCGGGCAGATCACAAAGAACATTTCTTTTTACATCCAGCCAGATTTCGCCAGCAGCGCCGCCTCTGACAAACTTCATTTCGGCCAGATACGTGATGCTTACTTTGATATCGGGCTCGATTCCCTCAACGAATTCCGGCTCCGCATCGGGCAAAGTAAAGTGCCTTATGGTTTCGAAAATATGCAATCTAGTCAGAACCGCCTTCCCCTCGACCGCCATGATGCCCTGAACAGCGCCGTGGCCAACGAACGGGATCTCGGACTTTTTTTCTACTGGGCTCCAAAAGAGAAAAGGGAACTTTTCAGTGATCTCGTCAATTCCGGCCTGAAAGGCTCGGGCGATTACGGCGTGTTCGCTTTCGGCGCGTACAACGGGCAAACCGCGAACAGTCCGGAGATGAACAACTCCCCACACATTGTAACACGTTTTTCGTATCCAATGAAAGTAGGCAGGCAAATCATTGAACCTGGAATTCAGGCGTACACCGGCAACTATACCATGCCACGTTCCAACGTAAGCGCAGAGGCCAAGGCGCCCACGGAACTGCGTTTTAAAGATGAGCGGGTGGCAGGCACATTCGTGCTGTATCCCATGCCCTTCGGTATTCAGACCGAATACACATTTGGCCGTGGTCCGGAATACAATAAAGTAACCGACAGCATCGAAACACAGTCGTTGCAGGGCGGATACATTCAACTGATGTACCAGATCCGCGGGAAGAAGCACATCGCATTCCCTTTTGTCCGTTACCAGTATTATGATGGCGGTAAAAAGCATGAACGTGACGCGAGAAGCTATACCGTCCGCGATCTGGAGATCGGCGTGGAATGGCAGCCTGTAAAATATTTCGAACTCGTGGCCATGTACGTGATTGCCAACAGGCGTTACGAAGATGCCGCGCTTCCCGATAACCACCAGGTGGGCAACCTGCTGCGTTTGCAGGCGCAAGTGAATTTCTAGGTGTAAAAACGGGTACCCGGTGGCACCGCTATAGCGGCGCCACCGGGTACCGTTAAAAAACGGTATTTTTGGAGCATCTACGAACGGATAGGCTTTGGTAAGGCTATAAATGATGCAGAAATACCACGACGATAGTATTCTTTTGGACGCTTTGAATAAGGGAGAGGAACAGGCCGTGCGCCATCTTTTTCACTTGTACTATCCATCTCTACGGTATTTCGCTACGGGCATCGTGGCACATACCCAGGAAGCGGAAGACATAGCGATCAGGGTTTTTCAGAAGTTCATCGAGAAAAAATCCGCTTTCCCCTCTATTCCCGCCATTCGTTCTTTCCTGTACACTTCTGTAAAAAATGCTGCCATCGACTTCCTCCGGAAAGAACACACCCGCTTGAAAAAAACGGAGGAGATCGGATACTTAGCCACGGCTTCAGCAGAAACTGAAGATGAAAAAATGCTGGAAGCCAAAGTGCTCCAACTTATATATGAAGAGGTAGAACGCCTTCCCACGCAATGTTCTATTATTTTCAAGGCTTATTTTTTTGAAGGAAAAGATACCGCTTCCATCGCTTCAGCAATGGGTCTTAGTCCGCAAACGGTGCTCAACCAGAAATCAAAAGCCATTGCGCACCTGCGCTCCTTTATCAGGAAACAGGGTGTTATTCCTGTGGTAGCCTATGGGTTTATCGTATCGTTAGTTGCGCGCGGTGGGTGAAAATCTTTTGAGATGCCCAGTGTTTACACCGATAATAAGTTTCCGAAGAACCGGTGCCACCGACGTTGTTTTCCCCTCCGCTCCTCCGTTAAAATACTTGAACGCAAACTGGTGTTTCTTATCTGCGGAAGGAAGAAAAAACTGACCAACGTAGTATCGTCTATCTTTCCTGATACCACACGCTAACAAACGCCCCTCTCCACCGGAGAGGAGGTGGGGGAGAGGCTTCTCCTAAAATAAGTGCAAAAAAACTTTCTCTTCCCGATGGTTAAACCTTCAATCTCCCCGTTTTAACCACAACACCTTGCCAGTAATACCAGTTTGTTATGCCAGAAATGATGGAAGTGGATCATTTGATCCTGAAATATTTATCGGGAACCCTTACTAAACCGGAGGAGGAATATCTCTTTGGTTGGAGGGACGCATCGCCCAGGAACCGGGAAACCTTCGCGCGCCTTACCAGCAAAGAGTGGCTGGCTGATGCTTTGGAAAAAATGAATGGCTCCGGAGAGGCCGCTGCCTGGGAAAGGTTGCGTGCATTGGAGCAGGGCGCTTCCACAAAAGTGGTTCCCCTTAGAAAGAGATTACTTTCTGTAGCCGCTGCCGCTGTGCTTTTCATCAGCATTGGA
>CAMLPA010000621.1 GCA_946481605.1 uncultured Flavihumibacter sp.
TCATGGGATTGCTGGTGTATTTTGTTTTGATGATATACGGCAGTATGGTGATGCGCGGCGTAATGGAAGAAAAGACCAACCGCATTGCCGAAGTGATGGTAAGCAGCGTGAAGCCTTTCCAACTGATGATGGGCAAAATCATCGGCATCGGTGCAGTGGGATTGGTACAGTTCCTGATCTGGCTCGTGCTGCTGGGCGTACTGCAACTGTTGCTACCCGTTATATTCCCCGGCGCACTGGAACAAATGGCCAGCAACGCTCCGGCTGGAATGGCCGCCGGAAAAGCATCCGGCTTCTCCCTTACCAATATCGGCGGACTGAATATCCTGGCCATGGCCGGTTATTTTATCGTTTATTTCCTGGGTGGGTATTTCCTGTACTCCTCCCTGTTCGCAGCCGTGGGCAGCTCGGTAAACGAGGACCCGCAGGATGCACAGCAACTGATGCTGCCCATTATGATGCCGATTATCTTCTCGTTCGTGATCCTCACCAAAGTGATCCAGGATCCGCACAGTGGGCTGGCCATCTTCGGCAGTATGTTCCCCCTCACCTCTCCTATTGTAATGATGGGCAGGCTTCCATTCGACGTGCCTATGTGGCAGATTCTGCTTTCCCTCGCATTACTCGTTGGTGGCTTCCTCGGCACCACCTGGCTGGCCGGTAAAATATACAGGACAGGCATCCTGATGTACGGTAAAAAAGTGACTTGGAAAGAGATGATGAAATGGGTGTTCAGGTAGCCCGAACGGTTTTTTGTACCTTTGCCCCGTGAAAGGTGCACGCCAAACATATCTTCTGAAAGCAATATTGCTTTTTATAACGGTCTTCCTGCCCGCGTTGAAAGGGAATCTTCCCCTTGCGGAGCAGGAGGGGCTTTTTGCTGCTCCTTCCTCACCTACCTGGAAGAAATTTCACCTCAAAGCCGCACCCACACAACAAATCAATGGCGAAGACGGGCAACCTCAAAAGCCTTTGCTCGCAAGACGGCAGGGGCAATGCACACACGATTTTATTCCGGGAACAGGGTTTCGTTTCGCTTATCCTGCTGTTGCTGTTGCTGTAAGCGGCGGGGGGTTTGTGGAGCATCTTTTTTTTCAGCAGAAAAGGTTGTTGTTTCCGGTGCATTGGTTTTGGTGAGGGGTGTTTCGTTTTTCATTTTATTTTTTTTGTTGCTCGCTAAGGCGCGGAGGCGCAAAGCGTTGTTTGTATGCGCGAGATTCTATGTTTAAGCGTGTAATTGCTTTGATCCATAATAGGATTAGTAATTCAAAAAGCACCAGACTGGAGAATCATCAGGAAAAACAACAGCTTTTTACTTCAGCAGCCCTTTGCGCCTCCGCGCCTTAGCGAGAAAATACATTAATGAAACATTCCTTCACCGGTACAAAAAACACCAATGGTTCATTTACCTGATCTCATCCGCGACCTCGCGGTCATCCTCATCACAGCGGGCGCCACCACTATGTTATTCAAAAAACTGAAACAACCCGTGGTACTTGGCTACATCATCGCGGGCTTCATGGTGGGCCCGCACTTCAGTTTCTTCCCCACCATCATCGACAACCAAAGCGTAACCGTATGGGCGGAACTGGGCGTAATTTTCTTATTGTTCAGCCTGGGCCTGGAATTCAGTTTTAAAAAACTCGTTAAAGTAGGCGGCTCCGCTTCCATAACCGCGATCGTGGAAGTGATCACGATGCTGGGACTCGGCTTCCTCACCGGACAATTACTGGGCTGGAACACCATCGACAGTATATTCCTCGGCGGTATACTTTCCATATCGTCCACCACCATCATCATACGCGCATTTGAAGAATTGCAGATCAAAACGCAGAAGTTTGCGGGACTGGTTTTCGGCGTGCTCATTGTAGAAGACCTCGTGGCGATATTGCTCCTGGTTTTACTGAGTACCATCGCTGTGAGCCAGCAGTTTTCAGGAGGAGAATTGCTGTTTTCGCTGGCGAAACTACTTTTCTCCCTGGCCCTGTGGTTCATCTCCGGTATATTTCTTTTGCCCACTTTCTTTAAAAGAATCAAGAAACTACTGAGTGATGAGACTTTACTCATCGTATCCTGCGCGCTTTGTCTCATGATGGTGCTGCTCACCACTCAAGCCGGGTTCTCTCCTGCCCTTGGCGCGTTCATCATGGGCTCATTGCTGGCGGAAACCAACAAAGCGGAACGGATCGAACACCTGATTCTTCCGGTGAAAGATTTCTTCGCTGCCGTATTCTTCGTTTCTGTAGGCATGTTGCTCGACCCGCAGATACTCGTGGAATACGCCTGGCCCGTCATCATCATCACCATTGTAACCGTGATCGGGAAATTCCTCAGTTCTGGACTCGGCGCCCTCGTTTCAGGACAACCGCTGAAAACATCCGTTCAAACCGGCCTCAGTCTTTCCCAGATCGGCGAATTTTCCTTCATCATCGCCACGCTAGGGCTAACACTCAAAGTAACCAGCGAATTTCTTTACCCCATTGCCGTTACCGTTTCGGCCATCACTACGTTTACCACGCCGTACCTCATCAAACTCAGTCCGGCTGTGCACCAGAAGATAGAAGCTTTGCTGCCGGAAAAATGGAAGAACGCCCTCGCCCGTTACAGCAACAGCACGCAGACCATGACTTCGGAAAGCGACTGGAAGATCGTATTGCGTTCGGTATTGCTGACCGGCATCACCAACAGCATCATCAGCATCGCCATCCTGCTGGTTTCCAC
>CAMLPA010000622.1 GCA_946481605.1 uncultured Flavihumibacter sp.
AAAGTGTATTTCCAGATGAACAATTTCGGAGAAGCTTACAGGATGGCGAATCTTGTATTGACCGCAAGCAGCGCCTCCACATATCAATTCAATACTTCCGCAGCAGAGTTCACCACACGTTATTCGCTGAACGGAACCAAAGAGGCCATCTATAAGCTGGTGAACACCACAAATATTTTTGAACCCGGAGCACATCTCCGCGGTCAGTTCAGAAGTGATGGCGGAAGAGTTCCCGTGCTGCATTTTACAGATGATCTCTATGCCCGTTTCCTGAATACCGGTGATCAGCGTGCTGCGTGGTTCAATACTACGTTTAATGATGGGCTCAACTCCTTCACCAAATACAATCTGGACCGTTTTGAAGTACCCGTAATCACGGTAACTGAAATGAAAATTATCCGTGCGGAATCCGCTGCAGAAACCAATGCCAATCTTTCCGTTGCGGTCACTGATATTAACGATATCATGACACGTGCATACGGAAATACTTCCCGCAACCTCCCTTCTAATGCCGCTGCCGCGGACATTATTAATGCCACGCGCACTCAGTATTTGCTGGAGTTCGTAGGTGAGGGCCGCCGCTTGCAGGAAATTAAACGAATTGGTGCCAGGAACAAAACAAACATTGACCGTCGAGGAGCCGCATGGAATTGCCCCGGTATGGTGCTCCAGTTCCCACAGGGTGAAATGGCTGCCAATGTAAACTTTCAACGCAATCCTGAAGGGGGATGCAATTAATTAACGATCAATTGACACATATGAAAAATATATGCGCATTCCTGCTTGCAGCCTCGCTTTTCACCGCCTGCAAGCCCGAAACCATCGGTGATGTTCCACACCAGCAAACAGCGGTGGTGAGCAGCCTTGCCGGAACGTGGACGCTTTCTAAGGTAACGATTACAGACAAAGGATCTGAAATAAAGAACTCTCCGTATCTCGTAAAAGATGTAACCTCCATTTTCCCGTTTAAAGATTTCAAACTCACCTTAAATGCCAACGGCGGAACACCTTCAACATTCACCACAACCAAAGGCAACGCACCTGCAGTGATTGCGCTTCCTTCGGGCAACTGGAAGGTAGACAATGCTGAAGCACCAAAGGCCATCCAATTCATCAATGGAACCGATACGCTGAAATCAACGATAGGTTCTTATCCTACGAATTTCAGGAATACTTTCAGCCTCAGAGTAGAGAAAAGAGAACAAGGTAAGGAAGAGGTTGAAGTGATTTACGACTACATATTTACCAAACAATAAAATGCCTGCACAATGAAAAAGACGCTTTCTGCAATTGTAATGCTGTGCTTTCTTTTGGTGCAGCGCACGAACGCCCAGGTAACCTTCAGTCCGTTAATTTTCACGGCCATTGATGAAGTTACTGTAACGGTAGATGTAACCGGTACGCCACTGGCAGGTGAATCCAGCGCTTATATCTGGATATTCAGCAATCCCGATGCTACCGACGAGGAAGCCGCAACCACCCGCCCCAAAAAAGACGGTGTAACGAATGGTGGATGGGGTAACTCCGCTGAAGCCGCAAAGATGACTGCCGCTGGTGCTAATAAATGGTCGTTTAAGTTTAAAGGGAACGAACTATTCGGTCTTCCGCCATCGCAACTCGTATCATTTGGTTTTCTGGTGAAAGCGAAAGATGGTTCGAAACAAACGCCGGATTACAAGCCCTTCAAATTTGATCCACTTGTTTTTGTTCCCACCAAAATGCGGGTGTTCCCCAACAAAGTAGGCGTTGCAGATGTGATCGGATTAAATTTTGATCAGTCGCTCACAAAAGTTACCGACGAAGCCCGCATGACACCTGTTTCCGTCACCATTATACTGGAAGGCGCTGCGGGCGTATTGGGTACAAAAGAGATTGCTTTGAAGAAAGAAGCCGCCACGATATGGGCTGCTTACTTTATCCCCACTTACACATTTGGTGTTACGGAGACCCAACTGGCCGGGGGAAAATTCAGGTACCGGTTCAATGGCACGATCCCGGCCGCAAACGGGGCCGTACTGAACATTACCACCGAAGAAGTAACTGTACCCTTCATTACGCTTAAATAATGCTTGCCATGAAAAAAATACTGCTCTATATGTTTGGCATCACCACCCTGGTGGCTGGTTGCCAGAAAGCGAACTTCGACATGAACGCCACCGGAGAGGGCCTGGGGGAGTTTTCGATTACCGCACCGCAGAATGGAACGGTGCTTAACCTGAACAGCGCCACACCCAATGCGACCGTTCAGCTTACATGGACCGCCGCCCGCCCCGGGTTGAGTACCGAGCCTACTTACGCGTGGATCGCCGCACTACGCACCGGAAGCCTTGACAATCCCATCCTCGAATATCCTTCTGATAATGGCGGCAAGGCTACAACGCTTACGCTTACACAGAAACAACTGGACGATTTCCTCAAATTAAGGAGCGTTCCCGAAGCTGCTCCGGTTGAACTGAAGTGGACCATCGTGGCCACCAATGGAGAAACCCGCATCCGCTCCAACGATTCACTTAACATCACCATAAGAAGATTTGGCGACGGCATCACACCGTTCCAACTGCTGGCTCCGGTGAACAGCATGACCACCAATGAAATTTCTCCATCCAGTACAACGGACAGTGTTCGTTTCATCTGGCAGAAAGCAATGCCGGGGAAGACATCCAATGCTGTTACGTATAAGATACAGGTGTTTAATGATGCAGAAGTGTTGGGGAC
>CAMLPA010000623.1 GCA_946481605.1 uncultured Flavihumibacter sp.
GAAAGTTGAAGCGCTTTCGACAAGCTGGCTTTTTCATAATCCTCAAAGGCCGCCTTCATGCGCGTTAATGCCGCCACATTCGTTTTTTCCTGGGCGGAAACTGTAGCACAAAAGCCGAACGGTAAGGTAAACAGCAGGGATTTCCAGATGTTCTTCATATAAGGTGTGTGATTAATCGTTAATTTACGTAAAAACAGGCTTCAGGCCACCAGGTGAGCAGTGTTTATTTAATTACGCATCCAAGTTATGAAACAGATTTTCAAATCGGCTAAAATTCAGCTAATAATACCCATTCTGTCGATGATCATCCTCAACGCATGCGGAACCCGCCCGGGCAACAAGGGGAACGCCCTGAAACAGGGTATTTCCGGCCAGGTGTTCTGGGTGGCAGGAAATAGAATGCCTTCCCCGGACAATCCTTCAGATACCCCGCCCGGCATCCAGTGCACGTTGTTCATCCATGAACTCACTGCCCCGGCTATGGCTGAAGCCGCCGCCAATGCTTCTTTCTACAAAAAGATCAACAGTCCGCTCGTAAAATCGTTCAAAACAGCTAAGGACGGAACATTCGCTATTGAACTTCCCGCAGGAGATTACTCCATACTGATGGGGGTGGATACGCTTTTCTATGCCAACATATCCGACCAGTTCGGGAACCTGAACCCGGTTCATGTGGGCAAAGATTCCGTGACGCCGCTCAGGCTGATGCTCGATTACAAGGCTGTGTATTAAAAGAATCGTCGTACCTTTGCGCCCTGTTCCGCAAGGAACGGTACAGAATGGCAAGATGAACCTGCAGGAGTTACTGGACATACAAGCGAAGCACCCCCGTCTTTTTCAATTGGCGGACAGGCTCACTATGCAGGAACCCCAACGCATCTTCTGTAAAAACCTGCACGGAAGCGCCGCCCAGTTCCTGGTAACGGCAGTTTTCAAACACGAATTCACGAAGCACCGCAACCACCTCATTATCCTGAATGATGCGGAAGAAGCCGCTTATTTTCACAATACACTGGAGAACCTCACAGAGGCGCTCGATCTTTTCTATTTTCCCTCTTCTTTTAAAAACAAAAAGAATTTCCGCCTGCTCAACAGCAGTCATGTGATGCTGCGCACCGAGGCCCTCACCAGGCTCAGCGGAAGGGAAGGCGCGAAAAAGATCATTGTAACCTACCCGGAAGCCCTGTTCGAAAAAGTGGTATTGCCAGAAACGCTTTCCGGCAACATCATCCGCCTGAAAGCCGGAGATGAGATCAGTCCCGAAGCGCTGATGTCGCAACTCGTGGAATACGGTTTCCAACGAACAGATTTTGTTTACGAACCAGGCCAGTTCGCCGTTCGGGGTGGCATCCTTGATATCTATTCTTATGGGAACGAAAAACCTTACCGGCTTGAACTATTCGGTAATGATGTGGATTCCATCCGCATCTTCGACCCGGAAACCCAGTTGAGTGAACGGAAACTGCTCCAGGTCACCATTATTCCCAATGTGGAAACGAGGTTCGATTCAGGTCAGAAGGTTTCCCTGCTCGAATTTGTGGACGAAGAAACCATCGTGTGGCTCCAGGATTGGGATGTGGTGGAAGAAAAAATCCGCGTGCAGGAAGAGGACCTGCAACTTTACCTCGATATTCCCTACACCCCCAAAGAAGAGGACGATGAAACCACGGTTAAACAACAGGTTTCCGTTAAAGACTTCGTTCCGGCAGATACCATCCGTGAAAAACTGGATGCGTTTCACCTCGTGGAGATCGGGTATAAATCACATTTCGCTAAGGTTGAAATTGAATTCAACACCATAGAACAACCAGCTTTCAACCGGCACTTCGATCTGCTGATCAAAGACCTGAAGAACTGGGAACAGAAGGGTTACGGTATTTACCTGTTCGCGGAAAACCCGCGCCAGTTGGAGCGTTTACACAGCATTTTCACCGACCTCAATACGGAGATTCCGTTTGTGCCGGTTCCGGTCGCCATCCACGAAGGGTTCATCGATCATGATGTAAAGTCGGTTTGCTATACAGATCACCAGATATTCCAGCGTTACCACAAATACAAGGTGAAGCAGGCTTACAATAAGAACAAAGCCATTACGCTGCGCACCTTGCGTGAACTCCAACCCGGCGACTATGTTACGCATATTGATCACGGGGTTGGGGTATATAGCGGATTGCAGAAGCTGGAAGTGAACGGCAGGTTACAGGAAGCGGTGCGCATCATCTACAAGGACAACGATATCCTGTACGTGAACATCAACTCCCTTCACAAGATCACGAAATATACCGGGAAGGAAGGATCGGTTCCGAAGGTGAACAAGATCGGCAGCGATGCCTGGCAGAAACTGAAAGAGAAGACCAAAACGAAGGTGAAAGAAATCGCCTTCGACCTCATACAATTGTATGCGCAACGAAAGGCGCAGCAAGGGTTTGCACACGCGCCAGATAATTACATGCAAACCGAACTGGAAGCGTCTTTCATTTACGAGGATACGCCCGACCAGAGCAAGGCTTCTTCCGATGTGAAGAAAGATATGGAAAACCCGTCGCCGATGGACCGTCTCGTTTGCGGCGATGTGGGCTTCGGTAAAACGGAAGTGGCCATCCGCGCGGCTTTCAAAACATGCTGCGACAATAAACAGGCCGTGATCCTGGTTCCAACCACCATCCTCGCTTTCCAGCACTATAAAAACTTCAG
>CAMLPA010000624.1 GCA_946481605.1 uncultured Flavihumibacter sp.
AAGTAATCAGTTATTTTTTCTGGCAGAAATCCATTTCAATCGTGGTGCAATAAACTATAAAATGGTGCTTAAATATTATCAATATGCCTTCCATCCTCGATACGCCCCCGCCATTTGTTCAGCAAGAGCTTACGAACTTGTCGAACGATCTCGCAGCTTCCATCCCCGCGAAGCAACTCGATCGCAATATACTCATCGCCACCTGGAACATCCGTGCTTTCGGTGACCTCACGGAAGCCTGGAAGACCGCGCCGAACCAGTCGCCGAAACGCGACCTTCATTCCCTACTCGCCATCGTGGAAATTATTAAAAGATTCGACATCATCGCCGTGCAGGAAGTAAGGGCCAACCTCAAATGCCTGCGCCACACCATGAAACTCCTCGGCTCCGACTGGGCCTTTCTGATGACCGATGTCAACAATTCCGGTTCCGGAAATTATGAAAGGCTCGCGTTCATCTACGATACACGGAAAGTGAAGTTGTCTGGTCTCGCCTGTGAAATCGTAGTGCCCCACGAAGTACTGGAAGCCAACCGCATGATTGGAGCTGATGCCCTGCAAAGGCAGTTCGTGCGTACACCCTATGCCGTTAGTTTTTTGTCTGGGGGAAGAACTTTTGTTCTACTCACCATGCACGTGTTGTATGGCGACAGGAGCGCCGACAGGGTGCCGGAACTGAAAGCCATCGCCAATTGGGTGAAAGATTGGGCCGATGAATTACACAGTTGGGACCATACGCTGCTCGTACTCGGCGATTTTAATATCGTGAAAAGAGGTGATCCTACTTATGAAGCCTTTGTATCTACCGGATTGCAGGTGCCTGCTGAACTCGAATCTTTCAGCCGTACCATCTTTAAAGACAGCTATTCTTACTACGACCAGATCGCATGGTTCAACAACACACTCTCTCTTCAATACAAAACCGGCGGCGTGTACGATTTCAGAGATAAAGTATTGAAACAAAGGAACTATACCACGCGCGAACTTTCTTACAGAATATCGGACCATTTCCCACTTTGGGCCGAGTTCGGGGTGTGAAGAAGATTTGCGTAGATGGATTCAAATGCACCCTAAAAGAAGTTTTTTAATTCCTGAAGTTGAATATTCAATAAATTCAGTGCTATAAAATATGCGCATGCCGAAGATCATCACCGTAACCTTCAATCCCGCGATCGATAAAAGTACCGTCGTTCCGGTGTTGATGCCGGAGAAAAAACTCAGGTGTGGTGATCCGGTCTTCGAGCCGGGTGGCGGAGGCATTAATGTGGCCAGGGCCATTAAAAAACTCGGGGGTGAAGCTACGGCGTTTTATTTAGCCGGAGGTTATGCCGGGAAGGCATTCGTGGATTTGTTGAAAGAAGAGGGCGTGGAATCGGTGGTTACGCCGATTGCCGGAAATACAAGGGAGAATTTTATTGTGCTGGAATCGGCATCGGGGCAGCAATACCGTTTTGGAATGCCGGGTCCTGAGATTGCGGAAGCGGAGTGGCAAGATTGTCTGAACAGGCTGGAACTGGCAAAGGATGCGGATATGATCGTAGTGAGTGGTAGCCTGCCAAAAGGCGTTCCCGATGATGTGTACCTGATGATAGGAGCCATCGCACAACGAAACAAAGCCCGGTTGATCATCGATACCTCCGGAGCTGCCCTGAAGAAAGCTGTTCAGGCGGGTGTTTATCTTTTAAAGCCCAACCTCGGGGAGCTTGCTTCTCTCGTGGAGAAAGACAACGTGGATATAGAACTGGTGGATGATGCGGCCAGGGAAGTCATCAGAAGCGGCCGCTGCGAAGTGGTGGTGGTGTCTATGGGCGCTGCCGGCGCTATGGTAGTAACGAAAGACATCGCGGAGCATATCCTTCCTCCCGCGGTAAAAATTAAGAGTACGGTTGGCGCGGGCGATAGTATGGTAGCTGGTATGGTGTGGAGCATCGCGCAAAACAAAAGCATACAGGATGCCGTCCGGTATGGCGTAGCTTGCGGAACAGCGGCTACGATGAATGCGGGTACGGCATTGTGCCGGAAAAAAGACGCCGATCATTTGTTCACGCTGATAAAGTCGAGAAGTGTTGATTAAAGAGGAGTATTCAGGAACTAATGGAAAGATGCGGCGGCTTCCCTGATTTTTGCATTCGGATGCGTAACCGCGATGGTATAGATCGTTTTCAGCAAAGAAGGATGGTGGTAAGAATAGTGGCAAATCAGTTGCAGACACTGAAGTTGTAATTTTTCCGGACCTGTTTGTAATAGTTTTTCCAGTGCTGGCAATATTTCCGGACGGTAAGCCCGGTAGAACATCGCTTCCAATATAGCACCTGTGGTGGTTTCATTGAATCGTGAATCATCAGAAACCGCATCCAGGTATAAGCTGTCCACCATTTCAAGGTCAATAAAGCGAAGGGCATAATAAGCCATTCCACGGATGGTTTCTGAAGTGTCGCGCAGAAACGCTTGTATGGCGGGTAAGGCGTTGTTTGTTCCGGCGTTGCCCAGCACGGAAAGCAACAGCATGGGATCATTGGAAGGTTTTAGTTGCAGTATCAATCGTTCTACCAATGAATCTGCGCGGGGTATATCGGTTTCAGTTAATGCACCGGCCATATTCCCCAACGAAAGGTAAATGGATGATTTACGGGCGGAAGGTATTCCGGAGTCCGTCACAAGGTCTTCCAGTTCCTGCTGCAACGCGTAACC
>CAMLPA010000625.1 GCA_946481605.1 uncultured Flavihumibacter sp.
TGGTGGCCACACATGGCCGTTCCATCTACACCGGGGATATCGCGTATATACAGCAGCTTATTTCGGAAAAAATTGCGGGGAAACCGTTTATGCTGGAATCGAAACAAACACCGGTGGCTGCGCCCCGGGGCAGAAGAAGGTTCAGTGCTCCCGCGAACGATCAGTTGCCCGCAGTGGCGTTTTTTACGAAAGAACAAGGACCAATCACGATCACATTGGTGGCAGCGGATGGTAAAGAACTGATGCAGGTGAAAGATACAGCAGTGGGCGGGATCAATGTAACTGAAGTGCCTTTGGCGATTGCAGCACCGGTACAGGAGGCATTGCATGAGCAATGGAAAAAGCAGGGAAATTACGATGAGAACAGGTATGTGCTTCCTCCGGGGAAGTATAGGTTGAATATTGTGTTCGCGGATGGGACTATGCTGGCGAAGGAAGTGGAAGGTGGTGTTGGGCGGAGAGGAAGGTAATGGTTTCACGCAAAACCTTTCTTCTTTTATTATAGCATTATTTTTTATCGCCTTTCGCTACAAAAGTTCCTTGCGCCTGCGAGCAACAGAGTAATCCTTCTTTGCGTCTTTGCGCCTTTGCGAGAGATTATTTATTTCTCGCAAAGGCGCAAAGACGCAACGTTTGGAACGCTGGTGTTTGGAGCGGTAGCGGTAGGGTAGAAGGATTCATCGGAGAGGAATACTTATTGTTAGCGCAAAGCTGGAACTAATGACAAAAAAGAAGGCGCATCCATTACTGGTGCGCCTTTCTTTTATATTACACAGCAGACTACATTACTTATAAAATCTCCAGAAACTTTTATGGTCTTCTTTCAGGGGCTGATTGGTGAGGATGGCGCGAATCATTTCAACGGGCATGGCGTTGAGGGAGATGATAGCGTCGTGAAAATCTTTATGGGATAGTTTTTTTGTATCAACGAGCTCTTTTTTCAGGGCGAAAAACTGGAGGCCGCCCATCATGTAGGCGAGCTGGTAGAGGGGACTATAGCCGCCAACAAAGGAACGGCGCACTTCGCCTTCGGCATTGGCGCGTTCGTGCCCTACCCTGTCCACGAGGAAGTCGATGCATTGTTGCGGGGTCCATTTGCCGAGGTGGTAGTTCAGGGAGAAGATGATGCGCGCGCAACGGTGCATGCGCCAGAACAACATACCGATACGGTCTTCGGGACCTTGGGGAAAGCCCTGTTCCCAAAGCAGGAATTCCCAGTAGAGCGCCCAGCCTTCGGTCCAGAACGGGGTCTGGAAGTTACGGTAGTTGCGGTAACGGCTGTTCATGAAATATTGCAGGTTGTGGCCCGCCAGCAGTTCATGGTGTACGGTGGCACGGGAGAAATGGGGATTGTTGCCGCGCATACTCATGAGCCGGTCGTCGTAACTCATGGTATTGGTCGGGTAAGAGATGCTGATTTCACGGCCCCCGGTAAAAAACGGGTTCACCAATTGACGTTCCGGCGTCATCATAATCATACCCCAGGTTTCTTCAGCCAAAGGGGGTAACGTGATAAGGTCTTTTTTCTTGATAAAGTCTACAGATTCGTTGTAGAGCCTTAGAATGAGTTCGGGTTGTTTACCGGCCGGTACGTAGGATTCTTTTACTTTTTCCAGCGCCGCTTTCCAGTTGTTGCCAAAGCCAAGTTCAGCGGAAGCCTTCAGCATCTCTTTGTCGCACCACGCGAATTCCTTGTTGGCCACTTCTATCAGTTCCTCGGCGGTATAAGGCATCATTTCATAAGCCAGTTGCCTTTCGATTTCTTCTTTTCCAATCGGCTTGCCCACGATGCCGCTTTTGTCCTGCTGCAACGCGTCGTTGTTCATTTTGGATTGCCAGGTGCGACCATACCCCGTAAGGGCGTCATTCAGCTTTTCGTAGGTTTTGGGTACCCACCAGGTGTACATCGGATCGTAGCCGTTGTAAAATTCGTTCACGCTCCACAAGGCGCGTTTTACACCCTGGATCAAGGTTTCCGCCCTACGAATTTCCAATACGCCGACGTTCTTTGCCTGCTTCAGTTTTTCATCCAGTTCCTTCACCTGCTTTTCCACCTTTGCAAAATCGGCGGCAATCTTTTCACCGCTGACGGAAGCACCTCTTCTGCGTCCTTTTTCCAGGTCGTAGATGGGTGTTGCAAACCCGAACCATTGGGCGATACCGGCAATCTCTTTTTTATCGGCGGCGAGTAAACGCAGTCTTTCTGCAAGATCCCTTTTGAAGAGGATGTAGTCTACTTTACATTCCTGCGACAGCGTGGAGAATTTTATAGTAGCCAGTTGTTTTCCGTAATCGTTGTACAATTGCTCCATCCGGGCCATGCGTTCAGGAGAACCTTCCACGGTATAAAAGCGGGAAAGTGTATTTTCATCCACGCGGAATTTGTTCAGGATATCTGGCATCACCTGGCAGGGCACATAATCTTTCACGGTTTGGGCGAAAGTAGCCGCGGGCAAAACCATACAGCCTGAAAGGGCCAGCCATGTGCCGATCGCAAAATGCTTTATCATACGCAGTTGTTTTTATCAGGTTAACCAAACCGCTCAGGATCGAATGCAGCCACGGGAATGCTGGTGGGCTTGTGGCCGGCCAGTTCCGCAATCAGCTTACCGGTTGCAGGTCCCAGGCTCAATCCCATCATCGCGTGTCCCCCGGCAATCAGCAGGTTGGATACTTTCCGCGAAGCGCC
>CAMLPA010000626.1 GCA_946481605.1 uncultured Flavihumibacter sp.
ACTGGAACCAGAACGCCGTTCAGCCACTCAAAGATTACCTGCAACTTAAAAACACAAAATCATTCATGATCCTTGTAAACGGTAGGATCGTAATGGAAGAATATTTCAACGGCCACAACGCCACTGCCACATCAGCCTGGAACAGCGCGGGCAAAACATTGGTAACAGCCGCCGTGGGCATTGCTCAACAGGAAGGGCTTGTGAACATCAACAACAAAGTATCGGATTACCTGGGTACAGGGTGGACCAGTGAACCTCTTGCCAAAGAAAACCTGGTCACGCTGAGGCACCTGCTTACCATGACTTCCGGGATCAACGATGAGAGTAACCTCGTGATTAAACCCAACCTCACTTACCTTGCTGATGCCGGCACAAGATGGTCGTACCACAACGTATTTCAGAAGCTGATGGATGCGGTGGGTGAAGCGAGCAACCAGGAATACGAAACCTACTTCAACAATAAACTGAAGAATAAAATCGGAATGGATGGCTTCTGGAACGAAGGACTGATCTTCACCGTGTACCACAGCAATACACGTAGTATGGCCCGGTTCGGATTGCTGGCGCTGAACAAAGGAAAATGGAGCAATGAACAAGTGGTGAACGAAACATTTTTTACTGAAAGTATCACCTCCTCCCAAAACATCAATCCTTCGTATGGTTATTTGTGGTGGCTGAACGGCAAAACGAATTTTATGATTCCCGGCGGACAAACCGTTTACCCTGGCGCACTGGTGCCAAGCGCTCCAATGGATATGTACGCCGCTATGGGCGCGGGAGACCAGCGCATCTACGTGATCCCTTCCAAAAAAATGGTAGTGATCCGCATGGGAGATGCTTCTGATCCCGGAAATCCAAGTTTTGCCTTGTCAGGCTTCGACAATGAACTCTGGCAAAAGATCAACGCGGTGATCCAATAAGATAAGCGCACGGGAAGTAAGCGCAGTTGCGGCATGTATCATTTTCCGTTAAACACTAACTTAGCGGCAAAACAACAGCATGGAAACCAACGCAGATCAACTGAAAGAACCCATCGCCTGGAATGATTTTGAAAAGATAGAGATGCGCATCGGCACCATCATCGAAGCCTTTCCTTTTCCCAAAGCAAAGAAGCCGGCCTACCAGCTAAAAGTGGATTTCGGACCATTGGGCATCAAACAATCTTCCGCACAGATTACGGCGCATTATGCACCCGAAGCACTGGTCGGTAAACAAGTGATGGCAGTTGTGAATTTCCCGAGGAAGCAAATCGCCAATTTCTTCAGCGAATGCCTCGTGATGGGCGTTTACGATGCTGCCAATGAGGTTGTATTACTGCAACCGGAACAAGCCGTTCCCAATGGAAGTCGTGTAGGTTAACTTATTTGCAGGCTTCGAGGAAAGCGAATATTTTTTTGTTCAGCGCCGCCGTACTGCCATTGTACCGGTTCACCATAATGGAAAAACAATACGCCTTTTCATCTTTGCTTTCCAGGAAACCCGTATAACATTTCACGCCGCCAATGGTACCACTTTTCAGGTGCAGCCCGTTATTGACCGTAAGTCCCTTATAAAACGCGCCGAACCAACTTTGCTTCGACGCATACACCAATACTTTATTGAGCGCCGCGGCCGTTACGCCGTTTTGTGGTGAAAGACCGCTTCCATCCTGAATTTGCAGCATCAGTGCCGGAATACCCTTCGCTGCCCAAAAGGCTTTTAACTGCGCAGCACCGGTTTCGGTGTCCCTCCTGCCCTTCTGCACGAAAGCAATTTCCTTCAGCAACGCTTCTCCATATAAGTTCACGCTTTTGTTCAGGAACCAGTACACGATGGCTTCGAGTGGCGGAGAGGCTTTCTCCAGCAACAAAACACCGTTGCGCGCTTCTTCTTCGTTTGCACTCCACCTGTTCTTCCCCGTTACCTCAATACCTTGTGCCATCATTGCTTTGGCAAGTTCTGAAAGGAACTGCGCGGAAGGATCGGGCAATGCTCCGGAGATGGGGAACGTTGTTTTGCCTGGGGGTATAGTGCCACGCACGGTAAGTTTTTCTTTGCCGGGTTCAAAATAGATATAAGCGTTGTCTCCGCTACCAACAGCGCCTGCTTTTGCTAAAACTTCAATGGTTTCCAGGTAAAGTTCAGGCTCCGTACGAACGAGTTTTACCGCGGAACCTGGATTGGCTCCGGAAGAAAGCACCATATCATACTGGTTCTCGCGCCAGTTGAACCCGGAAGCGCCAGCACCATAATAATTGCCGAGGTCCTGCCAGATCCAACCATCGGGAATGGCGCGTTCGTTATCAGAAAGCAATATAATATCCCCTTCAATGGTGTGGATGCCCTTCTGCCGCAAGGCGTTTGTAATGCAAGAAAGGAACTTTTCCGCGTCCTCCTTTTCGTAGCGGGAACTGCCCAATGTTGGGTCACCGCCACCTTTAACAATCAGGTCTCCTTTCAGCTTATCATCTGTAACCGTACCTTTCAGCAGTACTTGGGTATTGAAGCGGAAAGAAGGTTTCAACAACTCCAGCGCCGCGGCAGCCGTAAATACTTTTTGCGTACTGGCCGGCGACAATAGCACATCCTCATTCATCCCGAATAGCTGTTTGCCATCAGTTTGCTGCACCAGTTCAAATGCGGCGGAAGCGTGTTTTAACTGATCATCGCCCTGAAACGCACGCCATGCTTTCTCCACGGCACTGT
>CAMLPA010000627.1 GCA_946481605.1 uncultured Flavihumibacter sp.
TCCTGCAATTGCTTACAACCTTCTGCAAATGCCCTTTCGAAGATGCCTTCCACGGCTTCCACATAAATAAAAACGGAGGCTGGAAACGGCTTCCACAATTCTGTGGCGTTCGCGAACATGATCACGGCATCTCCTACCTTCAATTCTCCATGCATAATCCCCTGTTCACCGGGCACGGTCAGTTGCTCTTCCGCTTTAAATACATGAACCATAAACCGCGCAAAAGCCTGCGCATCCTGAAGAATAATGTAAGGCATTACAGGTAAATACTGGGCTGGAATCTTCATAACGTTTGTTTTTAACCATGAAATTCTTGCAGAAATCATTCCGCAACAAAACAAAATTACTAAATTTTTTAGCATTTTAAAATTTATTCCTTAGCTTTGAAATCATGAGGGAAAGAACACTTGAGAAACTGGAAATATTGGCGGATGCGGCCAAATATGATGTATCCTGTTCTTCGAGCGGCAGCAAGCGCAGCAACGCGGGAAAGAGCATTGGTAACACCACCGGGATGGGTATTTGCCATGCTTATACTGAAGATGGCCGTTGTGTTTCGTTGCTGAAAATACTGCTGACCAACCACTGTATTTTCGATTGCGCCTATTGTGTGAGCCGGAAAAGCAATGATGTAAAAAGAGCCGCGTTTACGGTAGACGAGGTGGTAGAGCTCACCATCGGATTTTACCGTCGGAATTATATTGAAGGCCTGTTCCTGAGTTCAGGCATCTTTAAGAACGCGGACTACACCATGGAACGACTGGTACTGATCGCCCGCAAACTAAGGACGGAGCACCGTTTTAACGGATACATCCACCTGAAAGCCATACCCGGGGCAAGTGAAGAACTGATGAAAGCAGCCGGACTGTACGCCGACAGGCTCAGCGTGAACGTGGAAATGCCTACGAAGGAAAGTCTTAAGTTGCTGGCACCCGATAAAAACCAGGATGATGTGCTTACGCCGATGCAATACCTCAGTAAGGAGATTGTACGCCAGAGGGAGGAAAAACAAAAGTTCAGGCACACGCCGGCTTTCGCACCGGCCGGACAAAGCACCCAGATGGTAATAGGTGCCAGTCCGGAGACCGACCGCCAAATCCTGCACATAGCAGCGCATTTCTACCGCTCCTACTCCTTAAAAAGGGTGTATTATTCCGGCTATGTGCCCGTGAGTACCGACAACAGACTCCCTGCCCCCGGCACCCCGGTACCCATGCTGCGGGAAAACAGGCTGTACCAGGCCGACTGGCTGCTGCGGTTCTACGGATTCAACGCGCAGGAACTTGTGCCACCGGAACACCCGCTGCTGGATATGGAGATAGACCCCAAGCTGAGTTGGGCACTCCGGAACATGCACCTGTTTCCGGTGCACCTCCAAACTGCAGACATGGAACAGATTATCCGGATTCCGGGCATCGGTATCCAAAGCGCCCATAAAATCGTGGCCGCAAGGCGCTTCGGGAAAATAAGTCTGGACCTGCTCCGGAAGATAGGCGTAGCCGTGGAAAGAGCGCGCTATTTCATTGCCGAAGATCCTTCGTTCCGGAAAGACCTTTCCGACCTACAAATCCGGCAGCAGATCATCTCCCTTCAACAATCGAAATATGCCCCGAATTTTTCACCGCAGTTAAAACTATTCTGATATGACGCAGGTGGTGTACGACGGCAGCTTTGAAGGACTGCTCACCGCCGTCTTCGAAATCTATGAATACAAGTTCACGGAAGCAAGTATTCACCCCGCTCCCACCTTCAACGCCGCCATTTTCGGGCAGCGGCACAACGCCGTTTCCGACCGGGAAAAAGCAAAGCGGGTATGGAAAAAACTGGAGGCCATCTCCCCACAAACAGCACGATCGGTACACCTCACCTATCTTGCTGAAATACCTTACATGGAAAGTCTTGTGCTTTCGTTTATCCGCTATGTGCTTTCCGGCAGGAAAGGCGCCGAAAGAAATATTGGCAACCCGCACGTATTAAAAGTGACGCAGACCGTTAAAAAAGTGGAGCGCGAGAAGCACCGCATGGAAGCATTTGTACGGTTCCAGCTCACCAGCGATGAACTGTATTACGCCATCATAGCGCCAGACTTCAACGTACTGCCGTTGATCGCACCGCATTTCAGCAACAGGTATGCCGATCAGCGCTGGCTGATTTACGATGAAAAAAGAAAATACGGTATTTATTACGACCTCTTACACACCACCAATGTAACCCTTGATTTCAACGAGGAAACCGCCAACGGAAAAGATATCTCACACATCATTCATGAAACGGAAGCCGCTTTTCAGCAATTGTGGAAACGGTATTTCACCAGCGTGAACATTCCCTCACGAAAAAACATGAAACTGCATATCCGGCACATGCCCAAAAGATATTGGAAATACCTTACTGAAAAAGGAACCGGTTAACGCATCAGCTTCCTGTAAGCCGCGTCATCCATATATTCCAGGATATCACCGGGCTGGCATTCCAACACCTTGCATACCTCTTCCAGGGTGGAGAAACGGATCGCCTTCGCCTTGCCACTTTTTAAGATGCTTAAGTTAGCCAAAGTAATTCCCACCCGCTCACTGAGTTCAGTGAGGGACATCTTTCTTTTGGCCAGCATCACATCCAGGTTTACTACTATCGGCATATTATCGGCTTCAAATGGTGAACTCCTGTTCTTTCTGCAAAGAAAG
>CAMLPA010000628.1 GCA_946481605.1 uncultured Flavihumibacter sp.
CCGTGGCTCAGCACGACCTAAATGGACCGGCGGTATCACGAATACCTTTACTTATAAGAACTGGTCGCTCAGTTCCTTTATTTACGCACGTGTAGGGCAAACTTACTTTGGTGGATTCCCCAACCTGAACGGTGGAACCAATCCCAACGGACGCGTGGAGAACGATGTATGGAGCTGGACCAACCCCAACGGAAGATGGCCAATGCCTATATCAGGCGCGCAGGTGGAGAACTTTACACCCGCTATGCAATACAACAACGGAACTTTTTATGTGGTAAGAAATATCTCCCTCACTTATGATCTTCCCAAGCAATTGTTGAGAAGGGCATCTATCAATGGACTTCAGTTGAATTTCCAGGTACTGAATCCTTTCATTTTCGGCGGGGATATTGTGAAGATGGGACTTAACCCGGATGACGAAACCAACTGGTCGTCGCAATCTCAACCCAATTCCAACGCCACTTCTCCACTTGGGGGAACAAACAACAATACCATTCTTCCACAGAGCGTGGTGTTCGGTGTAAGATTTGGATTATAAGACGCATAAAAGAAAAAATATGAAACGCTATATATTATTTTTCGCAATTGTGCTGGCGTGTATTTCTCTCTCTTCCTGCAAGAAATTCCTGGAAGAAAAGCAGGTAGCCAGTTTAACACAGGATTATTTTAATGATGAAAATGGCCTGAATGCTCTTATTAATGGATTGTATGTGTATACCCGCGTGAAGCACGAATGGGATGCCAATGGTGCCAGGCTGATAGAAGCAGGAACAGATGCATATATGATATCCAACGCGGCACAGGCGAGAATGGGGGCCGGTGATTATGGCAGCGATGTGGGGCTGATTGCTGGAAACGTGAACAATTACCTGGGGGCCGCAAACGCGAACAATGCCCCGATGGGTGCCTATCCCCACATCAACAACTGTAATATTGCCCTCGAGATTATTGATAATGTGAAGCCGGGAAAATTCGGCACCGATGAAAATTTCCGTAAGATAAGGCGTGCAGAAATCCTGATGCTGCGTTCATGGGCTTATTACCTGGTTTCCAATCAGCTTGGTGATGTACCCTTACTGCTTGTGCCCAACCGGGAAGACAATGGGATTTATTATTATCCAAAATCAAGTCTTGAGAATATCTACAAGCAGATCATTGCAGACATGAGATACGCCTATGAAAATCTTCCGCCTACTGTAGCAGCCACCGAGCGTGGCCGCGCTACCAAGTGGGCCGCAGGTCATTTCCTTGCTAAACTTTACCTTAACCGCGCCCAGGCCGCAGCTTTTCAGAACAGCACCGAAACACACCTGAAAATGCTGTACAAAGGCAATGTGGCTACCGACCTCGATTCCGTGATCACCATTGCTTCCGAAGTGATTGGTGGAACCGGAGGTGCATTGGCACCCGATTACTGGACCCTGTTCAACCCCGCTGTATCCGAAACCAACCCGCATTCCGAAGTATTGTGGGCCGCACAATTTGATGTGAACACTTCCCTCAACGGAAGGTTCGGTGGTAACCGCTCCGTGAACTACCATGTCGGTAACTACACCGATCTTACGGGCGTTACGCGTGTCATGGCCTATGGCCGTCCCTTCGGAACGTTCAAGCCTACCGATTGGGGCTACGATAACTTCATCGATAAAGTGAATGATTCGCGGTATTACAAAACATTCCAGTACGAATACATTGCGAACATGCCGCCCGCAACCAGTACTTCCTTTACCTGGAGCGCTGCCGCAGCAGCCTGGTGGAACGCCAACAAGCCTGCGAGTGAACCCACAGTAACCGCTGGCGCAAAAAGAATCTTATCAGGCCAACGCGCACTGATATACATCGAGAACCAAAGGGAAGAAGCGCTCGATTCCGCTATGGTAATGGCGATGCCGTTCCAGTTCATGGTGCGCTGGATTCATTCGGCTGTAACCGGAAGGTACTACTATCGCCTGTTTGTGGATGGGTCACCTATGGGCCTGGCCACCGCCAGGAACGCGCCTTACCTTTCTTCCAAAAAATATGTGGATCCGCTCCGTGGCGGTAGTTCCGATGAAGCCAACTTCAACAGTGAAGCCGGAACACGCGATGCCATACTGATGCGCCTCGCCGAAACCTATCTGATCCGTGCTGAAGCCTATGGCAGAAAAGGACAGTATGCGCTCGCCGTTAACGACATCAATGTGCTGCGCCAACGCGCGGCGTATAAATCCGGGGAGAACCGTCCAAATGTATTGGCGCAGTTTGAGCCGCAGGCGGCCACGCTCACAGCCGGAGAAAGACAGGCGCCCTATACGGCAGCCGCAGGTGCATATAATAAAATCATGGTTACAGAAGATCATTTTACCCCCGGTACCCCGCAGGCCAATCTGGAAAAATACATTCCCACGGTTACCAGCAAACCCGATATGTTCATTCATTTTATTTACAACGAAAAAGCCCGCGAGTTCCTCTCCGAAGGCATCACCTGGGAAGACCAGCACAACGCCGGTATTCTCTACGAACGCACCATCTACCACAACCAGATGGCTTCGCCCCTCACCGGAAGATGGCCTGTTTCTGCGAACACCTCAGGGTCCAGCGGCCAGGATGGCAACGGCAAAGGGCTCATGCAAAAACATTATACCTTCCGCCCCTGGCCCAACCAATACCTGAGCCAGCTCACGGATGAAACCGGTAAAC
>CAMLPA010000629.1 GCA_946481605.1 uncultured Flavihumibacter sp.
AGAAATTCGTTGTTGTTGCTGAACACCTGTATGGTATTACTGGTCAGCAATACGTACCGGCTGTTCAGGTTGTTCAGTCCCGTTCCGGAGCCGGGCGCAGCGTATGCTTTTTCCTGGATATTGTTGCGTATTTCAAGGTGGTTGCCGGTGAATTGTACATCGATTTTCAGCGGAACATCGGGACTGAATGCGTTGTGCTTGATGGCGTTCTCGACCAGCGATTGCAGAGAGATGGGGGGAATCATAAAGCCGTGCGCCTCCTCATCGGCCATATCAAGCTGTAGTTCTATTCCTTCTCTGAAACGGAGTTTGAGGAGGTGAAAGTAATTTTTCACAAATTCTACCTCTTCCCGCAGTGGCACCAGGTTCCTGCTTTTGTGGCCGAGAATGTACCGGTACACACGCGCCAGGTTATCGTTAAACTGACGGGCTGCTACCGGGTCCTGTTCAATCAGCATCGACAATGTATTCAGGGAGTTGAAGACAAAATGCGGATCGATCTGGCTTTTGAGGATAGACAGTTCGGTGGCGATCTTCTCTTTATCGAGCCGGGCCATCATCAACTGGTCCGATTCCCGTTCCACGTTCAGGAATACGATTTCGTATATGCTCGCGATGATGACGGCCACATTGGTGGAAAGCAGCACGGCAATGGCCAGTGCATCACTGCTATTGCCTTCCCGGCTCAGTTCGTATTGCCAGAAGCCGAGCAGCAGCAGCGCCACCAGGGAGGAATAAATGATATTGGCGATGAACATTACAATAATGCGGTTCACCATCGAGGGCATTCTCCGGAGCCAGCGCCGGATGCGGATATGAATCACCTCATTCCCTCTCCAGATAGAATACGAGGTAAGAAAAAAACAGCCGTAACTGAGGAGCAACTCGGGCCAGGAATAAAGCCGGTTGTGGATCAGCCCGGAAATATTGGGAATAAGCAGTCCCAGCAAGGGGATACTGATCACCTTGCCCAGCAGCGGACCGATATTTTTAGATGTTCCTTTCATTCGTCACATGAAACCGGCATTTCAACCCGTGGTGGATTAATTTTGCCGTTCAGTACAATATTTTACGGGTTTGGTCATTTTAACATTGTATAAAGCAACCAAGCCTGTACTTTTGTAACTGTTCGGCTGAAAAGCCGAATATTAGTTTTCTCATGTGACCGCGGGTAGTTTCTACTACCTGCTTTTTTTTGCCCTTTCGGGAAGGAGGAGAAGGATGTTGGGGTGAAATTAAGGTATTGGGGTGGAAATTCAAGAGGGCGTGGGCTGTTCACGCAATTGCTTTGTACTTCGTTTCCCGCAATTGCTTCGTGCTGCGCACTTCGCAACGCAAGGGAGCAAGGACGCAAGGCCTTGTTCGGTTGGCGGGTTGTTGATGGAGGAAGAGTTATTTTATTTCACGCAACGGCGCTACGGCGCAACGGGCTGTTGTATTGTTTGCAGGTGAATTTTGTTTGTGGAAAGGCTTCACCCAAATAGTTCTTTATTCACCTTCTTTGGGCATGGAATGTATTCCAGCCTACTCCTCCTGAAAATATGAAAATCAGCCTCTAACTTTGCGCCGTAGCGGCGTTGCGAGGCACGAAGCAGTGCGAGAAAATTATCCATATAAATAAAACGTTGCAGAAATTAACTTACACTTGAAACAACATCAGGTTCTAAAAAATACAACCGCTCCTTGCGTCCCTGCTCCCTTGCGTCTTCGCGTGAAAAAAATAACCATCGCATGAAACCTACCCCAGTGCCTGCAAAATATCTTCCAGAATATCGTCTTTCTTCTCAAGCCCCACAGAAATTCTGATCAACCCCGGCGTGATACCCGTTGCGAGCCTTTCTGCCTCAGTCAACTTTGCATGAGTAGTGCTTGCGGGGTGCGATGCAATACTCCGGCTATCGCCTAAGTTCGCGGTAAGGGAAAGCATCTTCAACTTATCCAGAAACGCACGGCCTGCTTCCAGTCCGCCTTTCAGTTCAAAGCAAACGATGCCGCCGCCGTTGCTCATTTGCTTGCGGGCAATAGCATACTGCGGATGTGAGGGCAGGAAGGGGTACTTCACCCAGGAGAGTGCCGGATGCTTTTCCAGTTCTGTGGCAATGAATAATGCGTTGCCGGAATGGCGCTCCATACGCACATCGAGTGTTTCGAGGCTTTTGCTAAGCACCCAGGCGTTGAAGGCGGATAAAGTAGGACCCGTGCTGCGGCAGAAAGTATAAATTTCTTTTACAAGGTCCTTTCTGCCCACAACTACGCCGCCCAGTACGCGACCCTGACCATCAATCCATTTGGTGGCGGAATGCACCACGATGTCGGCGCCGAAACTGATGGGCGTTTGTGCTACTGGGGTAGCAAAGCAGTTGTCTACGTTGAGGATGATATTGTGTTTTTTACACAGTTTCCCGGTTTGCTTCAGGTCCACGATGTCCAGTCCCGGGTTAGTAGGCGTTTCCAGGTAGAGCATTTTGGTGTTGGGACGGATGGCGGCTTCCCAGGTTTCGGGCTTGTCCACTTCCACGTAGGTGTATTCGATGCCGTATTTGGGGAGGAATTTGGAGATTACGGTATGCGTGCTTCCGAAGATGGAGCTACAGGCGAGCAGGTGATCGCCCTGTTTCAGGAGTGCCATGAAAGAGCCGAAGATGGCGCTCATGCCGGAGGCGGTGGCGAA
>CAMLPA010000630.1 GCA_946481605.1 uncultured Flavihumibacter sp.
ATGAACGCCATTTTGGTGTTCACTTCGAGGATGCGCTTGATTTCTTCCAGGCTCTCTTCAGTGGCCTGCTTGCCGATTTCAGGGTTGGCACCTGCACCCAGCCCCTGCGTTAAATGCGGCCCAAGCTGTATTTTATTGGGTACGCTGCTTTGTGCCAGCGACTGTGCATCGGTGTTACAAATAATAAAGTTTACGCCTTCAATGTTCTGCGCGTACATGTGGTTCACGGCATTGCTTCCGCCACCGCCCACGCCAATCACTTTTATGATGCTGGATTTCTCCTTTGGTAAATCAAAATGGATCATAGCAATAAATTTAAAATGGGTTAGTAAGTATCACAATCACGAATCGGTTAGTTAAGTTTGGCGTCTTCTTCTTCCTTGAAGAGATCGATAATGCCATCTTTGAATTTGCCCCAGAAATCTTTCAGGCCCTTCCTGTTTTCGATGGGAACAATTTCCTTCGGCATTTCTTTCACTTCCACTTCTTCCGACAATTCTTCTTTCATTTCTTCTTCCTGGAGCTTCTGCTTCAGGTTTCCGGGAACACTTACGGGAACGTATTCATCACGGAACGATTTCCGCTGGTTCTCGTAATCGCTGTATCCTTTCAGGATCAGACCGATACAAGTTGAGTACGTGGGTTTTCTCAGTTCTTCAATGTGTCCGGCACACAGATGCTCGTTCGGGAACCCGATGCGCGCATTCAGCCCGGTAACATATTCAGTCAACTGGATGAGGTGTTTTAATTGAGAACCGCCACCAGTCAGCACCACGCCGCCATTGAGCACCCTTCCGTCGAGTCCCACCTGCTTGAGGTGGTAGCTTACGAAATCGAGTATTTCGCTCATGCGCGCCTGGATGATATTGGCGAGGTTCTTTACACTGATCTCCTTGGGCGGCATGCCGCGGAGGCCGGGAATCGTAATGTATTCGTTGGCTTTCGCTTCATTGGCCAAAGCGGACCCGAACTGGGTTTTCATGGCTTCCGCCTGAGATTTGAGTACACCCAATCCTGTTTTGATATCATTGGTGATGTTCTCGCCTCCGAAGGGGATCACGGCGGTATGCTTCAGGATGCCTTCGTAAAACACGGCCAGGTCGGTAGTGCCGCCGCCGATGTCGACGATGGCCACGCCCGCTTCCATGTCTTCGTGCCCCATTACCGCTGCGGCTGAGGCAAGCGGCTGGAGTACGAGGTCCTTGGTGTGCAGACCACTTTTTTCCACCGCACGGTTGATGTTGCGGATGGCGTTTTTATCGCCGGTGATGATGTGGAAATTCGCGCCCACTTTCACACCGCCATATCCTATTGGATCTGGGATATTCTGAAAATTATCGACCGTAAATTCCTGCGGGATCACATCGATGATCTGGTCGCCTGCGGGAATATAGGTTTTGTACTGGTCACTGATGAGTTGGTCGATTTCCCTTTGAGAAATCTCTTCATCGGTGTTGTGGCGTACGATGTCGCCCCGGGTTTGCAGGCTCTTGATATGGTGTCCTGCAATACCGACGTACACCTCGTTGATCACCAGGTCGGGATTGGATTCATAACAGTTTTGCAGGGCCATCCTGATGGCCTTGATGGTTTCATCAATATTGAGCACCTGCCCGTGTTTCACGCCGTTGGAGTTGGACCTCCCGAACCCGAGTATCTCGAGTTTTCCGTATTCATTTTTGCGCCCGGCGATGGCGGCGATCTTCGTCGTGCCAATGTCGAGCCCAATAATGATGGGTCTTTGTTCTGAGTTCATACGCTATCCTGTTTTTAGTTGTTGTTTCTTCTTCTCGGAGGCATCACCGCTCTGGGTGCCGGGCCTCCGGCCGGGGCTGTGTTCACCACCTGTGTTGTACTATTGTTTACGCTTGGCGTTACTGCTGTTGTAACCGGTGCATTCACTACAACTGCTTTCTCTTCCATGCCATTTCTTATGGCCACCACCTGGTTGGCGAACTGTACTTTAATGCGGCTCCAGGCGTTTGGTCCTGTCTGCTTCAACACCTGGCGGTAGAAAAGCTCCAATCTTGCGAACCGGTTCTCCAGGTCTTTCCCATCTCCCAGTTCCACCACATGCGATCCGAAAACCGGGTGCAGCTCCAATTGACGGGAAGCTGTGATCGCTATTTCGCCAGACTGTGCCATCCAGAACGGATTTTTCTTCAGAAAGAGAGACAGTTCTTTCATCCTGCGCAATAGTGTACTATCCTCTTTCCCGAGGTTCTTTCGGTCGGTTGGAAACCCTGTGAATACGGGCAACCGTGCTGAGAACTGATCGGAAAGTGGCAATCTTGCACCGGCACTGTCCATGTACCAGGAATTCCCATTGATGGAGAACACCCTGGCCACCGGCTCGTTTTCGGTTATTCTTACCTGTAACACAGCATCTTTATCAAAGAACAGTTCAGCATTGCTGATCCATACATTTTTTTCCAGTTGGGCCTCCAGTTCATTGATGGAAATACTTCCAACCGGCTTTCCTTTTATCGACCTTCCTCCGTTTGCCGTAAGCGTATTCAGAATATCTTTCCTTTCGACGAACAGGGTTTGTCCTTCTCCTTCTATCTCCACTTCCACCCGCTTACACAACTGATCTTCCCTTCTCCCCATGGCCGCCACCAAAAGCACCAGCACACCCGCGCTCAGCGTGAGCCAGCCGGATAGC
>CAMLPA010000631.1 GCA_946481605.1 uncultured Flavihumibacter sp.
ACTTTTCCGATGGTACCACGGATGGAAATGATGCCAATCTTATTTTGAAAGGTCCACATTTCCCATTTATTATAAAGTCCTGACACTTTGGAAGAATATACTTTCCTGTATTCATTGCCCGGCCTGATCTTAGGACCTGGTGTGAGTGAATCATAAAAATGCGACCCGAGGTTCAGCGCGTTCACATATTCTTTCGGATCAAATCCCGGTTGAAGCGACTGTGCGAAACCGGACAATGTAACCTGGAACGAGAGCAGGATCAGGAGGATGCGGCCAGAAAAACGCATTGTTTTACTTTTTAATATTCAATTAGTTAACTTATGTAAAGTTGCTCATATTTCCAAAGAATGTTCAGGCGCTCCGCCCTTCCAATATGAACTTTATATTAACAAATCATGAATTGGGGTTGGGGCAAAAGGATGGTCGTACCTTTTCGGCGCAAAACACGCGTATTATGGCTCAGATCTACGTTCATTCCCACCACGGCAACGAAGTATTCGAATTACAAAATGGGAACGGCACCGAAGTTTCCATCGTATATAACCCGGTTCTGGGCACACTCCGCCTCACCAGCCACGGTGAACAAAGGATGTTCATCCTGGAAGAGGAAGAAAGTTTACTGCAGAAAAAGCTGATCCTCAAAAATGAATATGGGGTAAAAATTGGACAAATGGGGAATGAGAAGTGGCATGTGGGCCGCGGTCACATTGATATTGAACAGGAGCGTTTCTTTTACAAATGGCACAATACCCCTGGAAAAGAACTCACCATTTACCAGGATTCTCTTTCCAATCCTTTATTACGTTCTACCTTAAACGCAGATCAGGCTTCAGCGCTGCAACGGCATTCCGGCGCCATGCAATGCCTGCTGATGGGCATCTGCTGGCACCTGTTTCTTCCCATATCCAGGGAACACAGTCTTTCCCACGCCGTATAGGTAATAATTTAATCTAATGTATTGAAGGTATTGGCGTTATCTTTGAATAACGACCATTAATACCTCGCATGGAAAAGACAAAACGACCAATTTACAGGCGCATACTTCGTGGGCTGGCATGGCTGTTTGGCATAGTGGTCGTGTTGCTGGTGTTACTGACCCTTATTCTGCAAACCCCATGGGCACAGGGCAAAATCAAAAATATAGCGGTAAGTTATCTTGAGAAGACGTTCAAGACAAATGTTGAAATTGGCGGAATCAAAATCAACTGGTTGTACAACCTGGAACTTTCAGGTGTGAAACTGGATGACCGGCAGCAAAAAACGTTGCTTTACATCGGCGAACTGGAAGCTTCCTACCGCCTGCTGGACCTGCTCAGCAACCAACTTACCATACGCAGTGTGGAAATTGATAGTTTATACGCCAACGCATATAGGCCTATCAATACCGACCAGTTCAATTTCAGTTTTATTATTGATGCGTTCTCTGATAGCAGCGCTGCCCATGCAGATACTGCTGCTGCCGGAAGCGCTATGCGTTTCGATATTGGAAAACTAATGTTGAACAAATTAAACATCACATTCAACGATGCTTACGGCGGACAATATTATATGCTGAAAGGCAACAGCATTGAAACCAAGATCAGATCGCTGGACCTCGAAAAACAACGCTACGAAGTAGACTACCTGGAATCACTTGCCTTGAACGGAGTTGTGAAATTCAGCGCTTCGAGAGATACAACCGTTACCGAAACAGCAGCATCACCAGGCAGTTCCCCGCTCCCCGAAGTAAGCATCGGCAAAATCAGCCTCAAACAAACAACATTCATATTCGACGACGGCCTTGGTGGCATCAAAACGCAAACCTACGCCGGGCTGTTACGAATAGACCATTCCAACCTGACACTCAGTGATAACCGGCTGGTGGTAAAACAGGTATTGCTGCACGACCACCATACCGGTGTGGTGATGAGCCCCGCTACCGAAACGCAAATACCTGAGGAACCTGTAACTTCCGATACTTCAGCGCCATTCCGGTTTTATGTGGAACAACTCTCGCTGGCCAGGAACCAATTCAGCTATAACGACAATACTACTCCCGCAACCCAGGCCGGTATCGATTTTGCCCATCTTTTATTGAGCGACCTGAATACATCCATTGAAAAGATTGGTTACGATGGCGAAACCTATACCGCGTCCATCCGCAACATGGTTGCCAACGAACGTTCCGGCCTTCAATTGAAAGCCTTGGAAGGTGATCTTGTTTATGGCGATAAAGGCATTTCCTGGAAGAATGGTCGCCTTCAGACCAACCGCAACCAGATCAATGCTGACCTGTACGCGAAATATGATTCCATCGGCCAGTTCACCAGTCATCCGCAGCTTGTTGCCATCGCGGCTGCCGTATCCAACACATCCGTCGTGTTGGACGATATGCTTTATTTTTCCCCTGAACTCGGCAAGAATGAATACGTACGTCCATTGCTGGGTAAAACCTTCAAATTAAACACCACACTAAAAGGAAAACTGAACAACCTTGAGATTCCTTCGCTCACGCTGAACGAAGGCAAAACCAGCCTGAACGCTTCCGCCACAGTAACCGGTCTCCCCGATGCGGAAAAAATGAAGATCGATCTCCGGCTCAAACAATTTTCGTCCACAAGAGAAGGCTTGCTGAGCTGGCTCCCGAAAGATTTACTGCCCGATAACATTCAGTTGCCTGAAAC
>CAMLPA010000632.1 GCA_946481605.1 uncultured Flavihumibacter sp.
CCGCGGTCGTTGAGGTCCACATTCGTGGCGATGGTGCCGGTATATTGTTTTTTACCTGATTTGGCTTTTACGGGAACGGGAGCTGGTTGCGCTGCACCGTTTCCATTCTCCAGGGTTTTCAACACCTGCTCGAACCATTGTGTGGCTTCCGCCTCATAATCGGTATCGCACTTGACAATGGGCAAAATTCTTGAAGCGCCTTTCTTTTCAAACAACTGATCGATCTCTTCTCCGGCCTGGCAGAACAGGGGATAAGAGGTGTCGCCCAAAGCCAGGATACCGTATTTGAGTTGTTGGTAAGTTTTATCGGAAGAACGCAGGTGGTCGAAGAATTTGATGGCCGCTGCCGGTGGTTCACCATCGCCCTGTGTACTGACTACGGAAAAGAAATATTCTTCTTTGGAAAGATCGTTCACGCGGTACTGGTCGAGCCCTGCGAGTTTCACCTGGATACCTTTTTTCTTGGCCACGCCTGCGAAAGTGGTGGCGAGTTTTTTAGCGTTTCCCGTTTCGGTACCGTAGGTAAGGGTGATCTTGTTCACCTTAACAGCGGAAGCCGCTGGCGTGTCCACAACAGGTGACGCGGAAGATTGCGCAACCAGACCGGCGAGGTATCCATTGATCCAGATGAGTTCTTCTTTGGTGGAACCGCTCACCAGTTCCTGTAACGTTTTCCATTTAAGCTCTGCTAACATGGGGCGCTTGTTTTATGTGAGAGGCCTGAACACTTCTTGGCTGACTTCCCACCGGTTTGAAATACAGTTCGCGGCTGGCGCTGTTGGGCAGCCAGGCGAATTGCTGGTGCAGGTGCACCACTTTTCCTATAATGAGCAGGGCAGGAGAGAGGAATTCCTCCCGCCCCAGTTTTTCTTCGTAATCATATATACCGGCAATGCGTACCTGCTGCAAAGGTGTGGTGGCCTGTTCTATTACGGCTACTGCACGATCGGCAGGTATATTGTTGGCTATGAGTTTCTGTATCAATTCAAGTGAAGTATCCCCCGACATATAGAATACAAGGGTGTCTTCTGTTTGCGCGAGTTCTGCCCAATACGCATCAGAAAGGATTTCTTTTTTATAGTAAGTAAGCAGGCGTACCGCAGTAGAATGCTCCCGCGCGGTGAGCGGCATACCGGCATACGCAGCGGCGCCAAGGGCGGCAGTAATGCCCGGCACAATTTCGTAAGCAATACCATATGCTTTCAACGCAAGCAACTCATCCAATATATTAGAGAAAATAGAAACATCCCCACCTTTCAGCCGCACTACTTTTTTTCCTGCCAGCGCATGTTCCACAATCAGTTCGTTGATGGTTTCCTGCGGCGTGGATTTTCCTCTCCTGCATTGCTTCCCGGCAAAAATCACCAGTGCGCCCTCACTCACATGCGCTTTCAGGATATCCTCGCTTACCAGCCTGTCCGTGATCACCACCTCGGCCTCCCGCAGCAGGCGCGCAGCCTTCAAGGTAAGCAGTTCCGGATCTCCCGGACCGGCGCCCACCAGGGCCACTGTTGTTCTGAAGTTTTTTCCGTGTTGCATTACGCTGGTTTTGGTTAAAAAGTCTATTTATATTGTAGGCTATTCGTGCATGAAAACCGGCAACTCAATTGTTGTTCGCCGTTCAAAATAACCTTTGAGAAACACAAAAGGCGCTTTCCAAATCTCAACCGCTACAAATCTTCTCTATGCTTTGCGTCTCTGCTCCCTTGCGCTGCGCAGTGCGAAGCACAAAGCAGTTGCGTGAAAAACTACCCCTGAATCATACAAGCCCCCACCGTCACATGACTCGTCTCATCAATCAATATCCCGCCCCCATTGGAACGCAACACCTGGTAAGCATCGTAAGCAATTGGCGTAGCCGTCTTAATCGTTGCCCGCACAATATCATTCAACCCCGCTTTTTCCGGCGCTTCAAGTTTCTGCAACGAATTCACATCCAGCTTATAACTGATCTCTTTCACCACGCTGCGTACCCGCTGGCTGTTGATTTGGAAAAGGTATTTGTTACCCGGCACCAGCGGCTTGCTGTCCATCCAGCACAACACCACTTCCAGCTCCTGGCTGGTGGTGGGAATATCAGTGGAGGGAACAATCATATCTCCGCGACTAATGTCCACATCATCTTCCAGGTGCAGCACAATGCTTTGCGGCGCAAATGCTTCTTCCACTTCTTTTCCGCCCAGTTCAATAGCGGAGATGGTGGATTCGGCGAAGGAAGGAAGAATGGTTACTTTGTCTCCTTTTTTGTACACGCCGCTGATGATTTTTCCGGCGTAGCCGCGGTAATCGTGCAGGTCATCCGTTTGCGGACGGATCACATATTGCACGGGGAAACGCGCGGTGGTATGGTTGATGTCTTCCTGCACTTCCACTTCTTCCAGGAAGGAAAGCAGTGCGGGACCTTCATACCATGGTGTGGCTTCGCTCTTATCTACGATGTTATCGCCCCGGATGGCGCTGATGGGCACGTAATGCACATCTTTCAAACCCAGTTCCTGGGCCAGATTTGCGTAATCGATCACAATATTGTTGTACACATCCTGTGAGAAATCCACGAGGTCCATTTTATTGATGGCCACCACCACGTGCGGGATATTGAGCAGTGAGGCAATAATGGAGTGGCGGCGGGTTTGCTCAACCACTCCATGCCTGGCGTCTATCA
>CAMLPA010000633.1 GCA_946481605.1 uncultured Flavihumibacter sp.
TACCTCTCCGGCAAAGGAAGTTCGGATACCAAAACCTGGGAATTCTTCTGCACCGCAGGACGCAACAGCGGCAAATGGACCACCATCCAGGTGCCGTCCTGCTGGGAACAGGAAGGGTTCGGCGCCTACAATTATGGCCGCGATTACAAAACCTATGGCAAAAATTTCCGCTTCGCGGACGAAAAGGGACTTTACAAGTACAAATTCAACGTACCCGCGAACTGGAAGGGAAAAGATATCTTCCTCGTATTCGAAGGTTCTATGACGGATACCGAAGTAAAAATAAACGGTAAACCCGCAGGAGAAAAACACCAGGGCGCTTTCTACCGCTTCAAATACAACATCACCGATAAACTTGTTTTCGGTGCACAGAACCTGTTGGAAGCGGAAGTGTCTAAAATGTCGGCTGATCCCTCTGTAAATAATGCTGAACGACTGGCGGATTACTGGGTATTCGGGGGTATTTTCAGACCAGTTTACCTGGAAGCCGTTCCAAAGGAGCACATCGACTACACGGCCATCGATGCCAAAGCAGACGGGAGTTTCGCCATGCAGGTATTCGTAAAAGGACTGCAGCAAAACCGGGAGATCGTTGCCGATATCCGCGATGCCAAAGGAAAATTCGTGGCCACCGCCAAAGCCAATGTTACCCCAAAGGATTCCGTGGTGGTATTGCGTACCAAAGCGAACAATATTCTTACCTGGACATCGGAAACGCCACACCTTTACAAGGCTTTCGTTTCCCTTCAATCTGCCGGGAAAAAAACTTTCCAGCTCAAAGAAACCTTCGGCTTCCGCACCATCGAAATAAGAAAAGGTGATGGTATTTACATTAACGGCGTGCAGGTGAAAATGAAGGGCATCAACCGCCACTGCTTCTGGCCTGAAACCGGGCGCACCCTAAACGAAGAAATACAGGTGAAAGACGCGCTGCTGTTGAAAGAAATGAACATGAACGCCGTGCGCTGCTCGCATTATCCACCCGATAAACGGTTCCTCGAACTCTGCGATTCCATGGGTATTTACGTGCTGAACGAACTGGCGGGCTGGCAAAAAGCATACAGCACCCAGGCAGGAGCCAAACTGGTGAAGGAACTGGTGATTCGCGACCTGAACCATCCTTCCATCATCTTCTGGAGCAATGGCAACGAAGGTGGCCACAACAAAGAACTGGATGATGATTACGGCAAATATGATTTCTCCAACCGCCCCGTGATCCACGCACACCACAGACCGGGAAACGCTTACAACGGCATCGACTGTAACCACTATGAAGATTATTACAGCACCCAGAAAATTCTCGCCGACAGCAATATCTACATGCCTACTGAATTCCTCCACTGCCAGGACGATGGCGGCTGCGCCACCGGGCTATATGATATGTGGGAACAACACTGGAACGCTAAACGCTCTGGCGGCGGTTTTCTCTGGGCCATGGTGGATGAAGGTGTGGTGCGCACCGACCTCAACAACATCATTGATGTGAATGGTGTGAACGCACCCGATGGCATCATGGGACCCCACAGAGAAAAAGAAGGTGGCTTCTTCGCCATCCGCGAAATATTTTCTCCCGTAAAAATCGGGATCAAAAACCTTCCTGCTCAATTCTCCGGAGGCATTGAAATCGAGAACAGGTTCCATTTCACGAACATCTCCCAATGTTCTTTCCAGTGGGGCCTCGTGAATTTCCGCCAGCCAGGTGAGCAGTTCGCCGGTTATTCGCTTCAGCAAAAAGGAACGGCTTCCGCGCCAGCTATAGCGCCAGGTCAAAAAGGCATTCTCAGTTTGACTCTGCCTGCGGATTGGAAAAATTATGATGCCCTGGTACTTGCCGCCTTCGATCCCTTCAAAAAAGAAATCTATAAATGGACCTGGAAAATTAAGGGCAATGAAGCACTGCTGACACAGATCGTTCTTAAAGATAAATCTGCTGCGGGTTTTGAGAATATCGGAGACTCCATCATCGGACTGAAAGGCGGGGAAGTAACGGTGTTCTTCGATAAAAAATCCGGGCAGATCATGAACCTGCGCAATACGATGAGCGATAAACTCTCTTTCGCCAACGGTCCGGTGATGGTTTCGGGCAACGCCACTGTTTCCGGCGTAAAAACCTGGAACGAAGGAAACGATGCCATCGCCGAATTCACTTACAACGGCGATATGAAGTATGTGCGCTGGCGCATGAACGGCAGCGGATGGGTTTCTATGGAATATGAATACGCATTGAATGGCGATTATCCGTTCGCGGGCGTTTCTTTCCATTATCCTGAAAATTTCGTGCTGGGCGCGAAGTGGTTGGGCAAAGGTCCGTACCGGGTTTGGAAGAACCGCTTGCAGGGCGTTACCGATAATGTTTGGGAGAACGCGTACAACAATACGCATACGGGCAGCGCACCATGGATTTACCCGGAATTCAAAGGATATTACGCAGACATTACCTGGATGGAAATGAATACGGTGGAAGGCAAGTTCACCATTGCCAGCGCCGATACCGGCTTATTCGTCAGGCTCTTTGATTTTTATGGTCTATCCGGCGCAAAGCCACACCCCACATTGCCGGTTGGCAACATCTCTTTTCTCGATGCGATCCCGGCGTTGGGCACCAAACTCGCCCTGAACATAGATGCGAATCCTTCCAAACTGGGTCCATCGGGCG
>CAMLPA010000634.1 GCA_946481605.1 uncultured Flavihumibacter sp.
GGTTTGTGGTGCATGGCAATCGTTATTTCTCCCCGAAAGATAGGAATAATATGTAAAAAATACACATTGTTGAAAATGTTTTGTCCGCTACGTTACCCGGTGGTTATACAGCAGCCTGAGGTAATACTTCCAGGAAGTTTCGTAGAAGCAGCAAAGCACGAACGCAATGGCCATCAATATACCGCTAAGCCATATATTGGGGAAACTATATAATACAATGATGGCACAAAGCAGCCACCTGGCAAATTCCAGGTGAAACACCCAGATCCTCTGTTCCATAATGGCCCCGCAGTTAATAAGTGTAACCAGGATCAGCAGAACGAACATTAACTGCAACATACCCGAAAGCTGGTGTTCATACAATATGGTCAGGAAGCTGAGGGGAAACATCAGCACCATTTGCCAAACCACATACTGGTTTAGTTTTCCCTTTATATCCGGGCTGTCGTGTTTACTGATCCTGAAGAAATTTTCGGAACGCGTACGTGCATAGTCAGGTATAAGGTCAGGCTTGCCAAGCAACAGGGCCGTTTTCTTCTTCCAGCCTTTCACACCGCGCATGGCCACAACAATTTCCGCCAAGAAATGGAAATGCTGCCACAAAAAACTGTAGCTGTTGAGCGGCCTGGTAAGACCGTATCTGATCTCTACGTCTTTTTCTTCCTGGAAAGTGCCGAAAAGTTTATCCCATATGATCAGTACATCACCATAATTTTTGTCAAGATATTCCTCGTTGCTGGCGTGGTGAACCCGGTGGTGCGAAGGTGTCACAAAAATATATTCCAGCACACCAAGTTTCCCGATCAGTTGGGTGTGAATAAAAAACGGGTACAATCCATGCACCAGCAATATGCTGGTAATCATTTCCGCGGGAAAACCCATTAAGGGAAGAACGGCCCAGAAACCCGTGCGTATAAAGGCCTGGAATACGGTGATCCTTGCAGAAACCGTGTAATTAAAATCCTCACTCTGGTGGTGTACCACATGCGCCGCCCAGAAAAGGCTCACCTCATGTGCCAGGCGGTGGTACCAATACCAGATAAAATCCGTGCATATAAACAAGATCACCCACATCACCACCCCGCCACGTATGGAAAATAATCCGAAATGCTCCTGGATATACTGGTAAATAAAATAGAAAGCTCCGGTTACCAATACGTCCAGGAGACGCTCCGCAATGCCTATACTCACATTCGCGATGGAATTGTGGAGATTGAATACTTTTTTGTTCCGGCGCCGCGCCACGGCATATTCAAGTAACATGAACAGCAGGAAAAAAGGTACAGCAAAAGCAAGGAGGTTCAACTTCATAGTATCAGTGTAACACTTAAAAGTCTACAATATTAGTGAACTAAAAAAAGTTGGCCAAATAAAAGTCTATAAAAACAATAGACTTCACTTCTGAAATTAAAACTCAACTGAAAACTTCCTTCAAAGCAACCTTCGCCGCATGGTACCCGCACATGCCGTGTACACCGCCACCTGGAGGCGTGGAAGAAGAGCAGATGTATAATCCTTTTTTACTCGTTTTGTAAGGCGAGCGCCGCAGGGCCGGCCGGGTAAACAACTGGCCGATATCAATAATTCCGCCGTTGATATCGCCACCAACATAGTTGGGATTGTAGTTTTCCATATCCATTGCGTTCATGGTGTGCCGTGCAAGAATCCTGTCTTTAAACCCCGGGGCAAAACGTTCCACCTGTGCCTCAATAATTGCGGTCATATCTTTTGTGGAACCATTGGGTACATGGCAATAGGCCCATGCCACCTGCTTTCCTTCGGGTGCGCGGGTGGGGTCAAATACACTTTGCTGTGCAAGGAGCACGTAAGGTTTTTCAGGATGCCCGCCTTCGGAAGCCAGTTTTTCCCCGGCTTCAATTTCACGGAAAGTATTGCCAATATGAATGGTACCCGCCTTCCGGCAATTTTCATCTTTAAAAGGTATAGGACCATCCAGCGCCCAGTCTATTTTAAACACCCCCATCCCATAGCGGTAGCGCTCCAGTTGCCATTTGTAGAGGGGAGAAAAAGTATGTCCGGCAATTTGCAGCAGTTGTTTGGGGGTAACATCAAACAATACCGCATGGGCCGATGGCAATTGCGAAAGACTGGTAACATGGAATCCTGTCTCCACTTTTCCGCCGAGTTCCAGAAAATACTTCAGCAATGCATCAGCGATGGATTGCGAGCCGCCGACCGGTACCGGCCAGCCGGAAGTATGTCCTGCAGTCATTAAAACCAGTCCGATCGCCGAAGTAGTAAGATTGGAAAGCGGTTGTATAGAATGTGCGGCCATGCCGGCCCAAAGTCCTTTCGCGCGTTCGGTTTGAAAACGGCTGGCGAACTGTTTTGCCGACAGCAGCGCGTTCAATCCGAAGCCCGCGTATTTAAGTGGATGCGCAGGCATTTTTAGCGGACCAAGAATATCGTTGATCAGCAAAGGGAAATTTTCAGCGAGGGGACCGAAAGTTTTTCGGTAAAAGGCCGCGTCTTCCCCGAGCGCCGCTGCGGTTTCTTCAACGGAGTGTTTGAGGAAAGCCGCGGGTTCGCGATCGAAAGGATGCGCTGCGGCAATTTCCGGCTGCACGAAATGCAGTCCAAGTTTTTCAAATGGAATGGTTTTGAAAAATGGCGAAAGTCCGGCCATGGGAT
>CAMLPA010000635.1 GCA_946481605.1 uncultured Flavihumibacter sp.
CCCGACTTTCGGCTATTGCACAACGTGGTAATTAATGATAATTTAGAGAAACCTGGCCAGGATTTTTCCTCGTTAACCCTCTCTCTTAATTAATCACCAAATACCAACCACTGCATTATGAAAAGCAAACGTTTGTTGCCTGTGATGCTGTTGTGCAGCGCATTGCTGCAAGCCCAGGACCAACAATTCAATCCGGTTAAAACCAAAGTTGTTACAGAACAACATGAAGAAGCCGCCTCACAGTTTGAGGAGAAACACCGGAAATCAGTTTGGTTCAAACTGATGAAGGAGAAAAATCCCAACTACTTCCAGGTAAAAAAACTGTTCACCGATTATTTCCTGCAACATCCTTCGGAAGATAGCAAAGCCAAAGATGTATGCGCGAACTGGTTAAAAACACAGGTGTTCTACCTCGATAAAAAGAACAGGGTGGTGGAGCCGCCCAAAACCAATTACAATAAAATTGCTGCCGCCGCTCCCAAAGCCTGGGCCTCTGTAACAGATACCATGGCAGGCGACTGGCGCATGATTGGCCCGCGCAATATCTACGAAACAAATTATTCAGGCAAAGGAAACAAAGGCGGTTATGTAAGTTGCGCCCGCATTGATCCGACAGATGCCAGCAAAATGTTCATCGGGTTCACTACCGGCGGTTTGTGGGTTTCTGCCAACGGCGGAAGCGTATGGCAATTGACGGATGCCAATCTTCCCGACAGGGAATACATTGACCTTGATATTTGTAAAGCGAACAACAGTTATGTATATGCGATAAGCAGAGGAACCTCGGCTGCGGTCATCAAGTCAACCGATGGTGGCCTTACCTGGTCTTCCACCAATATGAACTCCACCAATTACCCCGGCGTGAACGCGTATGATATCGCGGTCTCTCCTTCAAATCCGAACATCGTGCTGGCGCGGTGGGGTACAGCAGTTTATCGTACCACAGATGGTGGTGCCACCTGGACGAGCATTCTTACCGGACTTAAAAACTACAGTGTTTGGGGCGGCACTGGTGTTAATGCTGAAATGCTTGACTTTCATGGCACAAACAGCAATATCGTTTACCATATCGACCGGAACGATAACCAGAATTACGTAACGCTGTACCGTTCCGGAAACGGCGGATCAAGCTTCACCAGCCTGGGCAATATCAGTATTCCGTCCGGAGTATCAGATAATATTGTTGGTTGGGCCAAATTGCTTACGGCCACCAATAATCCAGGTGTGGTGTACATGGCGATGGGAACAGGAACCAGCGCCTACGGCCACCATGCTGTGCATCTTTTTAAACTGGATTCCCTTACGGGCGCGGTATTGCAAACCAGAGCCAACATGGTAAGCGGCGATCCCGGCCTGCACCATGGGGATATCACCATGGATATCAATAACGACAATAATATTATTTACGGCTCTTACGCGGAAACCGTGGCGCATTATTCCACCAACAACGGCGCTTCGTTCAGCAATTCATCTACCACCGTTCACTCCGACTTACGAACCCTGAGCATGGTGAGCGGAAAAGTATTATTAGGGAACGATGGAGAAGCTGTTTATTCTTCCAACAACGGCAATACATTCACCAACCTTACCGCCGCGATCTCCAACCATGAACTCTGGGGTTTTGGCGCGGCACACAAATCAGATATTCTCGGAGCAGGAACCAACCACGGGCCGCTCATGATCCGGGAGAACGAAGGCTACCAGGGCTGGTACAATGCCATGGGAGCCGACCAGGGAAACAGTGATGTGAACCCGCTGCACGATATCTATCTCTACTCACAAGGATACAGCAGTTACCATGTGGTAAGGACCGGACCACGGACCATGAACGCCGGTGCCGGTGGACAGGAAATTGATCCGGGCGGGATCTATGCTTATTTCAACACGATGCACTTCCATCCCAATCTTTATTACACACTGATCACACACCATGCAGGTGGATATCCTACCGGGAATCCCAATCTCGCCACCTGGAAAAAATCATTGATCCGGAGCGATAACAATGGCGTTACCATCAATAAAATCATCAAAACCTTTACCAACGATGTTTTCAGAGAAGACATCTGCATGAGTAATCCGAATGTGATCTATGTAGTGGAAGGGTTGACGAACAATAAACTCTGGAAAACAACGGATGGCGGCACAACCTGGACGGATATCACGCCTTCCACCGCTGTAACGGGAACGGGTGTACGTAACATCTCCGATATTGCCGTCTCCGACCTTGATCCTAATGAAATTTGGGTCACCTATTCCGGGGTGCAGAATACCTGCCAGGTGCTGCGTTCCGCGAACGGCGGTTCATCCTATTCCAACCTTACCACTTCAGTACTTACCAGTTTCCCCGTTACCAAAATACTCTTTCAGCGCGGAAGCGCCGGAGGCGTGTATGTGGGCAATAAATCGGGTGTGTTCTACCGGAACAATGCCATGGGCAACTGGGTGAAACTGGGCAACGGGTTACCAATGCTGGATGTGCGGTTCATGTTCATCAATTATTTCAAGGGGAAACTGATGATCGGTACCAGTCGTGGTGCCTGGGAACATGATTTATACGAGCATTCCAATCCACGGGCACAGATTTCTGCAGATCGTGATACCATCAGTTGTACCACTACGGGTTCGGTCCAGTTCCGTGATTACAGTGT
>CAMLPA010000636.1 GCA_946481605.1 uncultured Flavihumibacter sp.
CCGAAGGCCTCAGTGTAACTTCACTTATTGCGCCGTCAAAAGTGGTGAGGAACTCCTGGGACATGTATGCCGCACGCAACAGCCAGTGGCACTTCGGACAGTATTCAATGGTAATCTTAGGCAACATCTATAAGGGTTTTAAGATGGTTCAAATTCATAAATATGTTTCCCCGGATCACCGGTTTCCGCGTAACAATTACAGTTTCCTCCCCATACACCAGTCCCATCAGAAAAATGTTCGTATTTCCAGATGGGCACTTCGTGTTTGATCCGGTCTATGATGTACCTGTTCGCCTCATAAGCCTCCCTGCGGTGCGCGCACGAAGTAACCACCACTACGGCGCACTCCATTACCCCCACCCTGCCGGTTCTGTGTTGCGCAAGGGCAGTATTAAGTTTCCATTTCAAGGTGGCTTGCGCCAGGATTTCACCGATCATTTTTTCCGCAAGCGCCAGATGCGCCTCAAACTCCAATGCCACCACTTCTTTTCCGTGCGCCGAGTTTCTCGTCTCTCCGCTGAACAGCACCACCGCACCGGCATGAGGATGGTGCGCAGCGTTGAAGAATGCCGCGATATCTATTGGCTCCGCTGAAATATGCTCGTACTGCATAGCCTGATTTTTTTATCCGCCACTGCTTGGTGGCAGCACGGCTACCACATCATTTTCACGCAAGGCATAGTCTTCTCCTACGAATGTTGTTCCTACCGCAAAACGACAACTTTCCAGGATGCCCGCCGAAGCCGGGTTTCTACTCATCAGGTATCGTTTTAACGCCGCTACATCCGGAATGGCATCTTCCACCCGGAATGCAGGGGGAAAATGCTCCTTCAGTACCGCAAACACTTCGATTTCCATTGTTCTGTTTTATCCGCCGATAGACAGCATACTCAACGCGCTTCCTGTAAACCGAAGCGGTTGTTTTTGCCCCAGGGCTTTTATCAATTGTGTTTCCAGCTCTTTTTCGTTCAACCCTACAATAGAAAACCCTTCGTTGTTGCTCAGACAACCAAACACCTTTCCATCACTGCTTAACCGAAGCCGGTTGCAATCTGAGCAAAAGGGCGCAGACTCATTGGCGATGATCCCAAACTCCTGCCCATACGCCGTTTTCCAGTAAGTTGCCGTGGCGCCTTCCTTCCTGGGTAAAGCCATCAGAGGACCAGTGGTGGAAATCCGTTCCAGTATTTCATAGGAACTAAAGAACCGGTCGGTCCCCTCCCTGAACAGGTGCCCCATTTTCATCAGTTCCAGGAACCTGATTACGATCCCCTTATCATGCGCAAATTCCATCAGAGGAAGTACCTCACTGTCGTTGATCCCTTTCATGATCACCGTATTCAATTTCAAAGGAATTCCTACATCAAGCGCCGCATCGATACCTTCCAGCACCCGACTGCACTGATCGCGGCCACTCATTTTCCGGAACACTTCTTCATCCACGGCATCCAGCGATACATTCAATTCATCCAACCCTGCCACGGCCAGTCGCCCCGCGAGTTTAGGCAATAGAAATCCGTTCGTGGTCATCTTCACAGCGGGCACTCCCGCGCATTTCAATTCATACACCAACTGTTCAATGCCTTCAAACAACAATGGTTCACCGCCAGTTAACCTTACGGTGTCAAAGTTGAGCTTTTTGTGCAAGGACAAAATCAGTTCTTTCACCGGAACCGTACCGTTTTTACCCTGACCGCAACTACGTTTATTCACGGTGTCTTCTTCCTCATCCACACAATACACGCAGGCGAAGTTGCACCGGTCGAGCAAACTCACCCGGAGCGTGGAAAAACTTCTGCCAAATTGGTCCGTTATCTTCATCACGCAAGGAATATTAGTTTATAAGATGCAAGCGCCAATACAAACGCGAGCAAGCTTCTGACAAATTTCGTGGAAAATTTCCGGCTGCCCAACCAACCGCCGATCAAGCCGCCGGTTACAGCCCCCAACATCCACCACCAGCCATACATGGGCATTTCATATACGCTCCATTCTACAGCGCCCAGACCCGCCGCTGAATTGCACACGATGAATGCCGCAGATACCGCAGCAGCCTCTTTCATTCCCGTCCATCCCAATAAAAGCAATACGGGCGTAAGAAATATTCCGCCACCAATATTCAAAAAGCCGGAGGCAAAACCGATAACAGCACCTATAAGCAAAGCAAGCGGAAAACTGAATGGACGCTCCTGCTCCTGCTTCACCCGCACAATTTCCGCCAGCCGCAGCACAGGATAGATCAGTGCAATACCCAACATCATCTTATACAAACGCGGCGGCACATTTACCATAGAGCCCAGGAACGCGAATGGTACCGATGTGAGGAGAAACGGCCAAAGCATTTTCCAGGAAAAGTAACCGTTAGACCGGTATTGCAGAAACGAAGAACCCGCTACCAGGATGTTCATCAGCAAGACCAAAGGTTTGTACACCGGCATCGCAACACCACATAACGTGAACACCGCAATATACCCACTTGCACCGCCATGTCCAACGGCAGCGTATAAAAACGCCACAGTTCCCAGGAAAAAAACAATCAGCAACTCCGTGTTCATACGGTAAGTTCGGCCTCAAAATCCATTTCCACAAATTCAGTTTTCGCTGTTTCACAGGTTGGGCAGCAATAATTTTCAGGCAACAACGCGAAC
>CAMLPA010000637.1 GCA_946481605.1 uncultured Flavihumibacter sp.
CCAATCACCACGTCGGCTGTGTATTGCCGTAAGTTGCCCCGTTCATCCCTGGCGGTTACTTCTTTCACCCGGTTCCCTTTGATGGAGATGTGTTCCACATTGCGGGAGAATTCAAACGAGACGCCCAGTTCCAGCGCCAGTGTATACATGCCTTCCACAATACTGTACATGCCTTTTTCCGGGTACCAGGTACCGAGTTTGATGTCGGCATAATTCATCAGGCTATACAAAGCCGGTGTTTTTTCTGGTAATGCACCCAGGAAGAGTACAGGAAACTCCATCAACTGGCGGAGCCATGGGTGCTTAAAATACTTGGCCACATGGCTTTTCATGGAATTGAATACATCCAGCCTGAACACACCTTTCATCAGGTCCCAATCCACAAACTCTCTCAGCGACTGCCCTGGTTTATACACCAGTTTGTGAATGCCCACATCATATTTGTAAGCGGCTTCTTTCAGAAAATCATCCAGCTTCGCTCCGGCGCCAGGTTCCATTTTGTTGAACAGTGCTTTCAGCGCATTGTAATCTGCTGGAATATCCACCGGACCATCGGGCCAGAAGACTCTATAAGATGGATCCAATCGTTGAAGCCGGTAATAATCGGTGGTTTTTTTCCCGAAGCTGGCAAAATACTTATCGAATACATCCGGCATCCAGTACCAGCTTGGTCCCATATCGAAGGTGAAACCCTGCGCGCTGAACCTGCGTGCTCTACCGCCGGGCATATCGTGCTTTTCCAGTACAGTTACCTGCCAGCCTTCTTTTGCCATAAAACTGGCGGCGGAAAGTCCGGCAAAACCACTTCCGATCACGATTACTTTCTTATTCAAAGGAGTGATTTTTAGGCATTAAGAGGTCATTCACCGTAAGGTAATACTTTCTAAGGGTCGAAATGTTTGTGGTGGATTATTTGCTGCGGCTTACCTGCGCTTTCAACAATTTCCGGGCGAAGTGTATCCTGCTTTTGATGGTGCCCAGCGGTTCTCTCAACATCTCCGCGATCTCATGGTATTTAAAGCCGTCGAAATACAACAGGAACGGGTTCCTGAATATTTCCGGCAGGTTATGAATGGCGGCCTGAATGTCTTTAATGCGCAGGTTACTTTCAGCAGCGTTGGCTACTGTGGTCTGGTTGTAATCCAGCAGAAAATCGTTCGGTGTGCTGTCGAAAATGGTGTTCTGTTTGGCCTTCCTGCGGTAGTTGTTGATGAAGATATTCCGCATGATGGTGTACAGCCATGCTTTAATATTAGTGCCTACATTGTATTTGTCCTTATTGGCCAACGCTCTGTACAGGGTTTCCTGGAACAGGTCCTTGGCTGATTCCGAATCCCGGGTAAGGGTAATCGCAAACGGTTTCAGAAAATCCGCGTTGCGTTCCAGCATTTGGTTGAAGTCGAGCGTTGACATATAATTTGTTTATGAATTGACGATATAAAATTAAACAAGAAATTCGAGAACTGGTTCGATTTTGTTTAAAAAATTTATACAGAAAGTAAAACAAAAAATCGGGCCAGCACTTGTTCAGGCTTCAAAAACCACACCTTATAAACGGAACCGACCAAGTGGCAGATTGGGTAAAAAGATGTTGGGACATGATTTGCAGGGAGAAGGGATAAGTATAAGGTAGAACAAAAAAACGGATCATACAACAGCGGATAGGGGCGATGCTAAAACTTAACATTTGCGCCCTGGGAATTTTATTCCCCGTTTTGAACAATGCGCCACAGTATTGAAACTTAATAAAAAATGTATCTTTCTCCCCAATCAAGAATTTAACGCGTGTTGCCCTTCTTTTTAGGAACTTTTTACATAGTAGTAGCGATCTGGTGGCTCCGCAGGCATTCCTTTGTGCGGAATACAGGGCTTTCCGGCCGGGCGATTACCATACTATTTCTGGCAAAATGTCTGGCAGGTTTGGCATACGGCTACATTGGCGGACCGTTGTACAATTATCGTTTCGATACCTGGCAGCAATACCGGGAGAGTCTGATAGAAACTGAGCTCCTGCTTCACGATCCGGTGGAGTTCATTGTTTCTCTATTTCGTTTCACCGAAGGACAATCTTTCCTGAGCCTGAGTACCGGTTTGAACTTCGTCAACAATTTCCAGTTCAATTTCCATTATAAAGTAGTGGCCGTTTTTAACCTCCTTTCCGGAGGCAACTATTATGTGAATACCCTTTTCTTTTCTTTCATCACTTTTTACGGCATCATCTGCTTTATAAAATTGGTTCGAATCTACTGGCCCGACTCCACGAAACCATTGCTGTACGCGGCTTTCCTGTTACCGGGTTTTGTTTTTTGGGGAAGTGGCATGTACAAGGAAGGGTGGATATTCACGGGGATATGCGCTTGTATGTACGGCGCAGAAAGGCTCAGTTTCGGCACGCGTTATGGTTGGCTGATTTTTGCCGGGTTTTTGATGTTGCTGGTAACGCGTATGTTCACGGTGCTCATGTTTACCCCGTTTCTGGTATATTATATGGCATGGAAGAAATGGCGGTTCGTGCGTCGGCCATTGCCTTTGCTCCTGATAATACTTGTGGCAATGCTGCTATTGGTTTCCTGGCTGGGCTGGTACCATTTGCCCGCGGACATTGCAGGTAAAAGAAATGAGTTTCTGCT
>CAMLPA010000638.1 GCA_946481605.1 uncultured Flavihumibacter sp.
CCAGGCTCATCGCGCCTATGATATCGGCGGCTTCGAGACAGTTGAACAACCGGGCAATGGCCAGGGTAGCATAAGACAAAATAAACTGGGTTCCATTGATGAGTGCGAGTCCCTCTTTCGGTCCAAGCACCACGGGTTCCCATTGCAAGGCTTTCATTACTTTGGCAGCCGGTTGCCGCGCTCCTTTGTACCAGACTTCCCCTAATCCTATCAAAGGCAAACAAAGATGAGCGAGCGGCGCAAGGTCACCGGAGGCGCCTACAGAACCCTGTTCGGGCACCACGGGCGTGACTTCTTCCTCGATGTGCGCGCACAATCTTTCCAATGTGGTCAATTGCACACCGGAAACACCTTTCGCCAGCGCATGCACTTTTGTGATGAGCATGAGGCGGGCAATCTGCACCGGAACCGGCTGCCCCACCCCTACGGAATGACTTTGTAATATCTTGTATTGTAAAGTGCGCGTATCTTCTTCTGAAATGGGCGTATCGGCCAGGATGCCAAAACCAGTATTAACGCCATACACTGTTTTGCCAGACGCAACTATATCCTGCACATCCTGCTGACTTTTGAGAATGGCTTCCCGCGCCTGCGGCGCGATAATTCCTTTTAATGTGCCATTGGAAATAGCGATGGCTTTTTCCACCGTAAGCTGCTCCGTTCCGTATAAAAATATGTTTTCCATATATCTGGCAATGTAGCGCTGCTCTCTTCCGGGTTGAATGTAGCGCAGCGGTTGTTATGATTGAATTTGTTGAATGATCCTGGCGGAAAGCGGTTTTGTTTCCAGCGCTTTTTCCAATTGAAGCACTGTTTTCAACAGGTGTTTCAGCGCAGCGTTTTCCTGAGACAAATCCTCCAACGAGGCTTCTAATGCTGCCCATACCGGCTTCACCCGCTTCAGCAGTTTTTTCCCTTCTGCTGTAAAGGAAAGTACCTTTTTGCGGGCATCTACTTCTGACACCACACTTTCCACCAGCCCCTTATCTTGTAGCAGCGACACCAACTGACTTACAGCGGAATGAGACACACCTGCTTTATCTGAAATATCCCGGATTGAAACCTGTCCCTGCTGGTCGAGCAGGTAAAACACGGGGAACCACGACGCATCAAAGGGAATATTCAGCGCCCGGTAAGTGGCGTTTATTTCAGAAAGAAATCCTTCACTCAACCGGCGCAGCCGGCTTCCGAAGGCAAGAAATCCTAATTGCTGGTACAACATAATTATATAAGTACTTATACAAATGTAGGAATTTTATTCATTTGAAAAATTATTTTAAACAGGCAGGATGAACACCATTTAACAACGGCTCCGAATCAGGTATGGAGTATCGACTTCATGTGCGACTGCCTGGTGGTTGTGGGTAATGCTTTCCGGACGTTTGAAACGGGGAAAAGTTTTTTATAAATTCAGCAAAATTATTACATGAGATACACTGACACGCGTATTGTTGACAGTTATTCAGGCTTGTTTGAAGGCTTGAGTTCTTTAAACAAGATTGAACTCATTGAGCGCCTTTCAAAATCTTTAAAGACAGATGTTAAAGATAAGGATAAAGCTTTCTATAAGGCTTTCGGTGCTTTTTCGCCTGGTAAATCTGCGAAAGCTATAGTTAAAGATATTAGGACGAGTAGAAAGTTCAGGAAAAGCAAATTGACTTTTGATATAGTATCTACTTGACACAAGTATATGCGTTTTTTACCTAAGGGGTAAGTTGAATCTGAAAGACATTATTCGAGAGAAAGGACGAGAGTTTTTTTTTATTTCTTAGATAACAGTTGCTGAGCTCCGATTTGGAGCAGAAAATAGCAGTGATACAATCAAGTCGCACAAATCTGTTGATGCTTTCGTTAACGGAGTTACTATTGTTCCAATTTTGGGGAGTATAAAAAGATATGCGAAGGAAAAGGTTAGACTAAGGCGCTTAGGAACTCCAATGAATGACGAGTTTGATTTATTAATTGGAGTTACGGCAATTGAAAATAAACTCACGCTTGTCACAGACAATGTTAAGCACTTTGAGCAATTAGACGGAATAAAAATTGAGAACTGACTTAAGCGATAAAAGCAGTACATGCAGGGAATTGCTCAACACATAGTTGTTTTCCAACCTTCGGGACCGCGATCATGTGCGAGGGGACGCTGCCCCCCATCTTCACGCAATTAAATATCCATTCTGAAAACATCCGCCAGAAGATAACATTCGCACTTCTCATTCATTAATTTGAGTACCTCTAGTCCATTCGTTTACTACTTTATCAATTGCCCATTTTATGCTATCCGAACCATTCCTTTCGAAAAGAAAATATTATCGCATCTCAATCAAACAGATGATATCCAAATCAAACCTTCTCCCATATCACGTAGAAAAAGAATAATAACATTCGAAGTGATACACATTTCAAGATAAAGCACATTAAGCATTTACAAGCACTTCAGAAAAAATCAAAGCACAGTATCCTTAAATAAGCATCATTCCCAACTGTTTATGCTCCCGTATACGTGTTTACCCACCACTGGTTCCCGAACGGATCCTCAAACCCACCACCATAACAATACTCCCGTTGCGCCAGTTCCTGCAATTGCTTACAACCTTCTGCAAATGCCCTTTCGAAGATGCCTTCCACGG
>CAMLPA010000639.1 GCA_946481605.1 uncultured Flavihumibacter sp.
CAAAATATGAAAAGGCGCCTGAAATGGAATACCAGCTACCTTTTCAGCTATAATACCGCCAGGGTAACCGACTTTTATGAAGCTGCAACCAGGGGCATCAGTGGGTTCGTGGTAAATGGCGGTGTTGGTATAAACGTAGTTAAAGGGGAATCCCCTTATGCTGTGTACAGCTATCCATTTGCAGGTCTTGATCCGCAAACCGGAGACCCTTTGGGTTACCTGAACAAGGAAGTTAGTAAAGATTATCTTGGAATCATCAACCAACTACTGAGTAATGCCGACCTGGTGCGGCACGGAAACGCACTGCCAAGGTTTTTCGGCTTCATCAACAATACGCTATCTTTTGGAAATCTTTCCTTATACGCGAGCGTTGGCTACAAACTGGGTTACTATTTCAAGAAAAACACCGTCTCTTACTATGGCTTCCAGGTCAATGGGGGAACACATGCCGATTTCGCAAACAGGTGGCGGAAACCCGGGGATGAAGCCGTTACAAATGTTCCTTCCTTTGTATATCCCCTCACCAATGCACGCCGGGATAATTTTTACCGCGATGCTTCTGTAAATGTATTCCGTGGCGACCATCTGCGGCTCCAACAGCTCAGATTGAACTATACACTTCCTGGCATCTTCTCACAAAAAGCAGGCATAAGAAAATGTGAGGTCTTTACCACGGCTTCCAATCTCGGCCTTTTATGGCGGGCGAACAAAGCAGGGCTTGACCCTGAGTACGACAACAACAGCGCTTATCCGCCACCCAGATCATTTGCTGCAGGTATCAATCTTTCATTCTAACCCCCCAATTTTTAGCTTATGAAAAAAGAACTTCTATTCATAGCATTATTCGCCGCAGGTATATGTTCGTGCGAAAAATACCTGGATGCAAAATCAGATAAGAAACTATCTACGCCTCAAACAATACTGGATATTGAGCTGATGCTAAATAATTACACTCTTTTTAACGGCATCCATGCAGGTCTAAATATTCCTACTGATGAATACTTTGTGGGTGATATAAACTATCCTAACCTGAATGAGCTGAATGAAAAAGCCTATGTATGGGATTCTGAAACACAAAACGATGCAGACTGGAACACGACCTATACCATAAATTTGTGTGCCAACACCATTTTAGAAGCGCTGGATAAACTTGCCGAACCAGATGCGCTCCGGACAAAACAAGCCAGGGCCTCCGCCCTTTTTTTCAGAGCGTACCACCTGTATAGTGCCGCACAGCAATTTTGTCCCACCTACGATAAAGCCACGGCAAGCACAGCGCTGGGAATCCCTTTACGTCCTTCCGCCGATATAAATATTCCTTCTATCAGGGCAACGGTGGCAGAAACCTACGATCGGTTAATCAAAGACCTGAAGGCCGCAATTCCGCACCTTCCGGAAGCGCCCCCACTTAAAACCATCCCCTCCCGACCTGCAGCTTATGCTATGCTTTCAAGGATTTATATGATGATGGACGATTATGAGAACGGGGCTGTTTATGCCGATTCCTGCCTTCAGATTTACAATACATTGCTTGATTTCGCCACCATTTCAAGCAGCCAGTCTTATCCCTTTCCCCGGTTTAATCATGAAGTAATATTCCACGCACACATTACCAATACAGGCTACGCTATAAATGCCAATGAGGCCGTTGCCCGTATAGACACGAACCTCTATGCCCTTTATGAAACAGGTGACCTGAGAAAACAACTGTATTTCAGAAAAAATACAGGTAACAACTACTACAGTTTCCGGGGCAATTATTTTGGTGCTGCGTCCAGTTTATTTAACGGGATCGCCACTGATGAAGTACTGCTGATGCGGGCTGAGTGTTTTGCAAGAACAGGTAGAAAAACTGAAGCCATGCATGATCTTCAAACATTGCTGGCGAAAAGGTGGCAAAATAATACGCCGCCAGCGATTCCCGACCTGGACGAGGAAGCGTTGATCAAAAAGATCATCGAAGAAAAACGAAAAGAACTGATTTTTCGTGGCACAAGATGGTCAGACCTTCGGAGGCTTAATAAAGACCAGCGGTTTGCGGTAACATTGGAAAGAATCATTAATGGTGTGCGCTATACCCTTCCTCCAAATGATTTGAGATACACCTACCTGATCCCGACCAATGTGATGATGTGGAGCAATTTGCAACAGAACAAACGATAAATTTTCTCGGCAACATTTTCCCTATTAAACGTAAAGAGGTAGGTGCAGTTCTTTAACTGCACCTACGCTGTTTGGGGGCTAATCGCGATATTTCATGTCAGGGTCAGATGGGTTGTAATCATTGGCATCAAGATCATCATCGTTGTCTGTGTCCTTTGCATTGATAAAAGCCTGAACTTCAACATCATCAAGTCCTGAAGTGGGCCCTCCGGAAACATCCAGCCTGATGGCACAAAGTTCAACATTACTGGAGCAATCAGGTTCCGTTTCTTCTCCCTGGGGAACCCACTCGCTGTAGCTGGAAGCTTCCAGTTGCGGATCTTCCCCATTATAAATGAACCACTGCTCGTCCACTACGGGAGATGCAGCGGTTACCACCCTTCTCTCCCCACTCACCGCAAACACAACCCCAACCCCAAACACCGCCACCAACAGTGGCAATACCCATTTTATAGTCCGGAG
>CAMLPA010000640.1 GCA_946481605.1 uncultured Flavihumibacter sp.
ACCGGTGCTTTCAGCAGAAAAACACTTAAAACTTTTAAATTAAAATACGCTAACCTCCGGTACGCCCATCACGGGTAAGCACTTTCTTTTTCCCTTCATTCTTTTTCTCGAATTCGAGCACTTCTTTTGGCTTTGCCACTTCTTTCTTTTCCTGGTTACCTGAAAGGGCATTGTTTGTTTGTTCTTCCAGTTCTCCAAGATTGTACACCATTTTCTTTACCAGCAATCCGCTTCCGGGTTCGTACGTGCGCCATTCCCCATGCTTCACTGCGGCTCCTTCGTGTTTGATTACTTTCTGGATGTAGGTTCCGGGCTTTTCTACATTCTCCACCACAACCGTATCCATTTTTTTCGCAGGATTAAAAGAGAGCCAGCTTTCCTCCCGGATCAGTTCCCCCTGGTTATTGTAGTAGAGACAGATGCTGTCTTTATTTCCCCACTTGTATTGCTCCATGCCAATGGGATCCCCCATCAGGCTGTAGATGCGCCATGGGCCCTCTTTCTTTCCATCCTTAAAAACACCCTCTTCTTCATAACCCGGCTCACCGCGAACGGTTTCATACCGGACTACCCAACGCCCCTGTTTCAGGCCATTAAAATCCTTACAATTCAGGGTATCTCCTTTCACACCAATGATGAATTCCTTACACTGCGCCATAGCATTGGAAGAAATGAACAACAGGATCAGTAAAATAAAACGCATTTCAGTAAGTTTGAATGATCATACAACGTGAAAACAACATGTTTATGATGGAATACTTAAACCAACACCATGCAACACGCCAGAAAACTAGCCGCATTGCTGCTGACCGTCTCTCTTTCCACCACATTGCCTTCCGCCGCACAAATCAAGCCAACTAAAGCAGACGAAAGGATAAAAGGCCTATCACTCCGTAAAGAACTGGAAACCAATGAAAAAATACAAAAAGTAGTTTTCAGAAACGTTGGTCCTGCCATTATGAGCGGACGCGTAAGCGACCTGGAAGTGAACCCTGCTGATCCCACAGAATTTTATGTAGCCTATTCCACCGGAGGATTATGGCATACCACTAATAACGGCCAATCTTTCGAGCCCCTTTTTGACAACGCGGACAACCTGTTCATGGGCGATATTGCCGTGAACTGGAAAACCCGCGCAATATGGGTGGGCACCGGCGAGGTGAATGCGAGTCGTTCTTCCTATGCCGGTACCGGCGTGTACAAAACGGTGAACAACGGACAAACCTGGGAATGGCTGGGCTTACCCGAATCACACCATATCGGAAAGGTGCAGCTTCACCCCACCAACCCTGATATCGCCTGGGTCGCAGCTTTGGGCCACCTCTATTCTCCGAACAAAGAACGTGGTGTTTTTAAAACAACCGATGGTGGAAAAACATGGAAAAACACCCTTGCGATCGACGAAAATACCGGGGCCGTTGAAATGGAAATTGACCCGAAAAACCCGGATGTTTTATACGCGGCAATGTGGTATAAAACACGGAGCGCCTGGAACTTTGAAGAATCCGGCAAAACATCGGGCATCTATAAAAGCACAGATGGCGGCAACTCCTGGAAACTGATTTCCACGAAAGAAAGTGGGTTCCCTTCCGGCGATGGCGTAGGAAGAATAGGACTGGCCGTTTACCCCCAGAATCCCTCGATCATTTATGCGGTGGTGGACAATCAATTCAAAAAAGAAGAAAAAGTCTCATCTACCGCCAATGAATATACGCTCCGCGACCTGAAAGGACTCAACAAGGAGCAATTTGCCACGCTGGATACGGAAAAACTTAATGCATTTTTGAAGAAAAACCGCTTCCCTTCGGAATATACCGCCGCTTCGTTGAAAGAAAAAGTAGCCTCCGGCACCTTCAAACCATCTGTGGTGTACGATTACCTCAAAGGTCCAAATGACGACCTGCTCGACAACTCCTCCATCTTCGGATGCCAGGTTTACCGCAGCGATGATGCCGGCGCAACCTGGAAGCATGTTGACACCACCAGGCTGGACAATATGTACAGCACTTATGGCTACTATTTCGGTAAAATATTTGTATCGCCCTCCAACGCCGATAAAGTTTTCATCACAGGTGTCCCCCTCATGATGAGTATCGATGGCGGAAAAACATTCAAGTCAATCGACGGTCCCAACGTGCATTCCGACCACCACGCACTTTGGATAAACCCCAACCGTGATACGCACCTGATCAACGGAAATGATGGCGGCATCAACATCACTTACGACAACGGAAAGAACTGGTTCAAAGCCAATAGCATCCCGCTCGGACAATTTTATTCCGTGACCACCGATAACGCAAAGCCCTATAATATCTATGGTGGGCTCCAGGACAACGGGGTATGGTACGGACCTTCCACCCATAAAGAAAGTTACGGCTGGACTGACGACGGCGTTTACGCCTGGAAACGTCTAGGCGGTGGTGATGGCATGATGGTGCAGGTGGATCCGCGCGACAACAGTACTTTCTACTTCGGCTCTCAGTTCGGTTCGTACATGCGTACGAATAAAGAGAGAACCAACTTCAGAAGGATCAGGCCCCGGCATTTTGTGGGCGAAACACCCCTTCGCTTCAACTGGGAAACGCCTATTCTCCTTTCCAGTCACCATC
>CAMLPA010000641.1 GCA_946481605.1 uncultured Flavihumibacter sp.
CTGCTGGAAGCATTCGAACCCTATGCCTGGTTCTTCGATCACCCGAAATTCAGAAGCAACTTCGATTACCACCTCGCCGTGCGTATCCTGAACAAGGAATATTTCATGACGAAAAACACCATGCTGCTGGTGGAAAACAAATCACTGTTTGCGCCGATCTCCGTACTGCATTACGAATTTTACCGTGCCCCCAATGCTGTGATAGACGCGCTGGAAGAAAATGAGGAACTCCAATGCCTGGTGGGCAGGAACCATATTCCGTTTGGCAAGGCACAAGCCCCGGACCTGGCAGACTATGCCGATGGTGTGGATACAATGGCGTTTTTGAAGGCACTAAAAAAATGACAGGACAACTGTCAATGTTCACTGTCAATTTTTCACGGCGTTTCCCATAGAACCGTTAACATCCACGAAAATGTTACTAATTTACTGTTAAATGGACTTTCGTAAGCAACCATATACGAATGTTCTCGTTTATTTTAGACGTAAGGCATTAAATTTGAACACGATTAGAGAACTTTAAAAAGAATAGCAAAATGAAAATCAAACAGATTCTTTCCATTGTGCTGATCAGTGCCGGAACCTCCGTACTGAGTGTATGGGGATATGGTAAATGGATGGGCAACAATAACAACTCCTATTCCGTAAACGAAGGAAAAATTCCAGCGAACTATGCGAATTTCGTAGATGCTTCAGGTAATGTGGCGGCTCCCGTTGACTTTACACAGGCCTCGGCCGCAGCAGCACCGGCAGTTGTGCACATCAAGACCAAGACCATGCAACAACGCGTGAACAACAACAGGCGCGGCAACGGCGGTTTTGATGACATCTTCGGCGACTTCTTCGGATATGGTCCCACCGTAATCCCTGAGCAACGTGCTTCAGGCTCCGGGGTACTCATCAGCGAGGATGGCTATATCGTGACCAACAACCACGTCGTGTCTAATGGCAACAATGGTATCGCCGATGAAATAAACGTAACGCTCAGCAACAAGAAAACTTATAAAGCCAAAGTAGTGGGCAACGATCCGGGTAGCGACCTCGCCGTGTTAAAAATTGACGGCAAGAACCTTCCCTTCGTATTGTATGGCAACTCCGACAACATTAAGATTGGCCAATGGGTGCTTGCAATTGGTTATCCGCTGAACCTGGAAACCACTGTTACGGCAGGTATCGTTTCCGCTAAAGCGAGAAGTCTGGGCATCAACCAGCGCCAGGCGAATCCTACGAATGTAATCGAGTCTTTCATCCAGACCGATGCGGCCGTAAACCAGGGCAACAGCGGCGGCGCACTCATCAACACCAATGGTGAACTGGTGGGCATCAACTCCGCCATCGCATCACCCACAGGTTACTACTCCGGCTATTCTTATGCAATTCCGGTGAACCTGGTAAAGAAGATCGTGAATGACCTTATGAAGTTCGGTTCCGTTCAACGTGGCTACCTGGGTATTCAATACCCCAATGAGTTATTGAGTGATGACCAGAAAAAAGCCAACGGTATTCCAGAAGGTGAAGGCGTGTATGTAATGGAGGTAGTGCCCGGAGGTGCGGCACAGGATGCCGGTATCAAGAAAGGAGACATCATCACCAAAATAAATGGATCCACTACTTACAGCGGACCGGAAATGGTAGGAAAAATTGCTTCTTACAGCATTGGTGAGAAAGTGGCCATCACCTACGTTCGTAACGGCAAAGAGTACACGACAAATGTTACATTGAAGAATGGCGCAAATACACTTGCGGCTGTAAAAGGTTCCGTACTCGATAAAATGGGTGCTGAATTTGTAAACCTTGAAGCTGCTAAAGCAAAAGAACTCGGCATCAAAGGTGGTGTAGTGGTGAAAGGTATTTCTTCCACCGGACTCATCGCCGATCAAACCAGGATGAAAAACGGATTTATTATCCTGAAAGCAGGTAACAGTCCCGTAACAAATGTAGATGAACTGAAAGCCGCGCTTTCAAAAGCAGGAAGCAGCACCATACTGGAAGGCATCTACCTGAACGTGGAAGGTATTTTCTCTTATGGATTGAATGAACTAGACAGGTAATTTGGTCATAACCAACAAAGAAATCCTCCCGGCAAATAACCGGGAGGATTTTTATTTTATAGCGTATGATTCAGAAGAATTGCAGGAGAATTCTAACTGTCAGCATGGTTGCTATTGGTGGAAAACATAATAGCCATAGGGCGGCAGGGTGATTGAGGTGTTACTTTCCAGCACAACTTCGTTGTTGCCAAAAAGCTCCATAAATTGGCCCGACGCGATTTCAGTATTCAATGAAAAACTTACAGTAGAAGCGGAGAAATTCAGCATAACCAGCACACGTGCACCCTGATTTTCACGTATAAAGCAAAACACCTGTAAAGGGTGAGAAGTAGGAATACGTTGGGTATATACATTTGTATCGCCAGCCCGAAGGGCGGCTTGCGCCGCGCGCAGATGAAACAGTTTTTTATAGAAATCATGCAGGGCGGGCTTTTCGTTCCATTCAATCTCATCTTTATCGAAAAACTTCAGCCGTTTGATATTGGGCATTTCCTGGCCGCTGTACAATAAAGGCATCCCGTTCCAGGTAGCGGAGAATACGGCCAGTGGCAG
>CAMLPA010000642.1 GCA_946481605.1 uncultured Flavihumibacter sp.
GGCACACCTTTATATTTTAAGGGCGATGCAACAATGCAACCACAAATTAAACACTTAGCAAGCCAGCAATTAATCAATGCGTTGCGCCGCAGCGCCTGCGAGGTACGAAGCAGTGCGAGAAATAAAACAAACAACCGATAGCTCCTGCAACCTGCTAAAACACAAACAAGGCTCCGCGACTTAGCGCCTCCGCGAGAAAATCAAATACCTTAAGAAACTAAACCTCCCTCGAAGCCATCGGCCTCAAACTCGTTAAAGAAGCAATCTTCACCGGCATGCCCGTATCAATAGAATTCCGCGCGGCAATCCCCACCAGAATAGACATCGCCCCATCCCGGCTCCCGGCAATTTGTTTCAAAGGATCATTCCCATCGGGTTTGAAAAGTTGTTTCCGCAAACGCACATCGCCTCCACCGTGGCCAGCTTCGGTATTGGAAACGCGGATGATTTCACGTTTCCCGAAATTGCTGGTAATCTGTATCTCATCAAACTTTTCAGCTTCCCAGGGCTGGCTTTCCTGGATCCAGGCATCGAGTTTTCCTTTAGTACCGTTAAAGGAGATGCGGTAACCCTCATAAGGAGAATAGGTGGTAAGGGAATAACTTACCTGCACTTTGTTGGCGTATTTGATCTGCACCGCCATCTTATCAAAGATGTCGATGTCTTCTCTCCAAACGCAGCCATCCCGGTGGTATCCGTCGTATTTTTCATTGTCGGCGTACAATTTCACCAGGCGCGCGCTTTTGTTGATGTCCCAGTAAAATTTGCATTCGGATTTGTGTGGACAAGGCCTGCAATGTGTATGACGGAAAGCATTGTTTTTACCGTAATGTTCCAGTTCGCCATGTGCATACACTTCTTCCGGCTCGGATTGAAGCCACCAGTTCAGCAGGTCAAAATGGTGTGTGGATTTGTGGACCAGCAAAGAGCCCCCGTTTTTGCGGAGCCTGTGCCAGCGGCGGAAGTAATCGGCGCCGTGGCGCACATCAAGGTACCAGTGAAAGTCTACGGAAGTGATTTTCCCGATGGCGCCTTCGCGGAGCAGTTCATATATTTTCTGGCGATGCGGGGAAAACCTGTAGTTGAATGTAACGTGTACCTTGCGGCCCGTGCGCTTTTCGGCATCCAGGATCATCTGGCATTTCTTTTCATCGATGGTCATTGGCTTTTCGGTGATGATATCGGCCCCAAGTTCCAGTCCGCGTACAATGTGCTCGTGGTGCACACCATCCATGCTGGTAACGATGAGCAATTCGGGCTTCGTTTCTTTCATCATCTTCTCGAAATCCGTGAAAGTGGCACATTGCACACCAATCATTTTCCGGCCTGTTTCCACTCTTCCGGGATTAATATCGCACAGCCCCACGAATTCAACAATATCGCCGAACTCTTCCACAACAGAAGACCCCCACATGCTGGTACCACGGTGACCGGTACCCACCATAGCGATTCTTTTTTTTGCACCTGGAGCGGCCTGTAAGATTTCTGGAACAAGAAGCGTACTTAAACCGGCTGCACCGGTTTGGTGAAGAAAGTGTCTGCGGTTCATAATGGCAACAATTTAGATTATAAGATAGCCATTATTAAAATACCGGTTTCGCGTTCAGCTTGAAAAATTTACGCAAACGTAGCCGGAACCTAATATCCTTTCCGGAGTTGAACCCTGTCTTCCGGCTCCGCTCCGTTTTCGAACGAAGCAAAATTCTTCAGAAAATACCGCACAAATCCTTCTTCCTCTCTTTCCTGTCCTCCGCCGGTGTGCTGGGTCAGGAGCACATTGTGCATCTCCCAGAATGGACTTCCTTCCGGCAGTGGTTCCTGTTCCGTAACATCCAACACGGCTCCGGCCAGCCTTCCATCGCGGAGCGCATCCAGCAAAGCGGCTTCATCCGTGGTATTGCCACGACCCACATTCGCATATATAGCACCGGGCTTCATGGCACGGATAAAATTTTCATCCACATATTTATCCGCTGAACCAGGCAAGGTGTTGATCACAATATCTGTTACCAGAAGAATTTCCATCACCGCTTTTCCAGCCACAATATCGGCGGCAGGATTGCTTCTCGCGGCCACCAGTACTTCGGCATCAAACCCCAGCAACTGCTTTTTCACCAATAAACCGATATTACCTGCTCCCAACACGAGCACACGGCTATTACCAAGCAGTTTTAAATCAGGTCGTAATATTTTTGATTTCCAGCTTTTTAATTGTTGCAACCGGGTAAGTTCGTGTATGCCTCTTAAAAAAGCGAGTACGCCTCCCACAATTGTTTCGGCACAGGGACGTGCATAGAAGTCTCCCATATTACAAACCACGGCATTTAATTCCAGCGTATCGTACTGATTGAATCCGGCTGAATTCAGTTGCCAGAAACGCAGTGCAGGCAATGGACGCGAAAACCACTCCACAGGCGGATTGCCTAAAACAGCATCGGCATCCTGAAAGGCATCCAGGGCTTCCTCGTAGGAAAGTTCTTTCGCGAAGGAAACAGTATGCGCTTCGGGGAGTTGTTGAAGGAGCATTTCTTTGGCGGAAGGGGTAAGTTCAGGATAAACGAATAGTTTCATGGGAGCATTTTGGTAAATGTACGGCTTT
>CAMLPA010000643.1 GCA_946481605.1 uncultured Flavihumibacter sp.
CAAGCGTAAGTGCTACCGGGCCAAGTCCCACGCGGTCGCGTACTTCATTCAGCAAGGCAGCGCCTCTCGTAAGGTTACCACCTGAGCCACGGAGTATGGCTTCTGCTTCCAGCAGGTAGGTATCGGCAAGACGAATCTCGTACATGTTCTGCGGGAAGTTCAGTTCCATGGCGCCTCCGCCGGTAGAACGGTTCGATTGGCGGCCGATGAATTTTTCCAGGAAGTAACCGGTATTGTTGTAACCAGCCGTGTAGTCCGCGATACCATTGGCTTTCAGGCTGTCCAGGTTGGCAACGGTGGCATTGTACCGGGGATCGAAATGGATGGCGTTGAAGAGGCCTGGCGTTACTACGAGGAAGCTCCAGCCTGAAACATAGTCCGGTGCACCGGGTGTAAGTGGAGAATAACCACGGGGACCAGTCATGATGCTCAGTACATTGCCCTCGGTACACGCGATACAACCCCAGTCGCCGGAAGAAGTGCTGGTATAACCGATCTCGAAGATGGACTCGGTATTGAATTTATTGTTCGACTTCCACAGGTCACTGAAATTATCGAGGAGTTTATACCCGTATTGGCTTGTTCCACCCGGTGTTCCGTTCACCACCGCGAATTCAGCAGCCGCGTCGTTGAAGCGTTCGAGTTGCAGGTACACTTTACCCAATAATGCGTGGGCGATGCCCTGCGTCATTCTTCCGCCTTCAGTAGCGGCGGGCACTGTGGGTGGAAGGTCGGGGATCGCTTCCTGCATATCTTTTACAATCTGCGCATATACGTCTGCGGGAGCCGCTTGTGTAACGTTGTACATATCGGAAGCGGGTACAGGCTCCGTGAAGAGGGGCACGTTTTTGAACAGGCGCACCAGGTCGAAATAGAAATAACCACGCAGCAGTTTTGCCTCGGCGATGTAGCGTTTTTTCAGGGTTTCATCCATCGGCACATCGTTCATTTTCTGCAAAAGGATGTTTGCACGGAATACACCGGAGAAGCCTTTCCTCCACAACTCGCCCTGCGGCCCACGATCGGGACTGAGGGTGTAGTTCGACCACAACTGGAGATCATTCACATCCGTAGCGTTACCGCCCCCTGCGAGGTGGTCATCGGATGCGGCATCCAGGGCATTCACTTTAGTAACGAGTCCGCCACCGGTCCAGCCCACCACATCGTACACAGCAACGAGTCCGTTATAAGCTTCGGTTGCATTGCGGTAGTAATTCGATTCCAGGTTTAGTCCTTTTGGTTCTACTTCCAGGAATCCTTTGCTGCAGGAACCCAAACCAATCGTTCCCAAAGCAAGTGTTGTATATAGAAGGAATTTGTTCATTTGATTTACTGTTTGAATGAAGAAAACGGGTTAGAAAGAAAGGTTCACGCCTGCCATGAAGGAACGCGCCTGTGGATAGAAGCCGCGGTCGATACCTGCACCTGATCCGCCACCAATTTCAGGATCGTACCCTGAATATTTGGTGAAAGTGACGAGGTTCTCGCTCATCAGGTACACCCTGGCACGTGCCAGTCCGGCTTTGCGGATCAGTGCAGCGGGCAGTGAGTAACCGATCTGCAATACTTTGATGCGGAAATAGTCGCCGTCTTCGAGGTAGAAATCAGAAGGGTTGGTGAAGTTGTTGTTCTTGTCGTCTCTTGTCAAACGGGGGTAGCTGTTGGTAGAACCTTCGCCGGTCCAGCGTCCCAGTGCTTTACGCTGCCAGTTGGCCTCCTGCACTTCGAGCCTGCGCAGTCCCTGGTAGATTTTGTTTCCTGCGCCTCCCTGTCCGAACAGCACCAGGTCGAATCCTTTGTAAGCCGCGTTGAGGGTCATGCCGTAGGTAACGGTGGGCAATGCGTTGCCGAGGATCATACGGTCGTTTTCATTGATCACGCCGTTGCCGTCCACATCTTTCCAGCGGAAATCGCCGGGCGCTGCGTTGGGCTGGATCTTTCTGCCATCTTTGTCCACGTAGGCATCAATCTCTTCCTGGTTCTGGAAGATGCCCATTGTTTTGAACCCGAAGAAAGAGTTGAAAGGCTGTCCGATGATGGACCTTGTAATCGGGTAGGTGGTGGTTTGAACGGTTTGCTGGTTGGTGGTGGAGAAAAGAATGCCATCTCCGAGGTAGGTGATCTTGTTTTTATAATGAGAAACGTTTCCGTTCAGAGAAAGATCAAATTCACCCAGTCTTCTGCGGTAGCCGAGTTCCAGTTCAAGCCCTGTGTTCTCCATATCCGCCACATTGGCCGCAGGATTGGAGATGGCGCCCACATACCCGGGGATGCGCGGGTTCATGAGGATGCCGATGGTTTTCTTTTTGAACCAGTCGAAGGCCACAGTAAGGTTGTTCACCAGCGTCGCGTCGAAGCCGATATTGGTCTGGCGGGTTTCTTCCCATTTCAGGTTAGGGTTGGCCGGCGCGTTGGGACTGTACCCGATCAGGTAGCTGCCGCTGGTTCCGAAAGCATAACTTCTACCACTGCCTATCGTGGATACATAAGCGAAATCACCAATCTCATCGCTACCCACAACGCCGTAACCGCCGCGCACTTTTAAGAAGTTCACCACATCGGTTGCGGGGAAGAAGGATTCTTTGGTGGCCACCC
>CAMLPA010000644.1 GCA_946481605.1 uncultured Flavihumibacter sp.
CAAGCGTAAGTGCTACCGGGCCAAGTCCCACGCGGTCGCGTACTTCATTCAGCAAAGCGGCGCCTCTTGTAAGGTTACCACCGGAGCCACGGAGTATGGCTTCTGCTTCCAGCAGATAGGTATCTGCAAGACGAATCTCGTACATATTCTGCGGGAAGTTCAGCTCCATGGCACCTCCGCCGGTGGAACGGTTCGACTGGCGACCGATGAATTTCTCCAGGAAGTAACCGGTATTGTTGTAACCGGGCGTATAGTCGGCGATACCATTGGCTTTCAGGCTATCCAGGTTGGCAATGGTGGCATTGTACCGGGGATCGAAATGGATGGCGTTGAAGAGGCCTGGCGTTACTACGAGGAAGCTCCAGCCTGAAACATAGTCCGGTGCACCGGGTGTAAGTGGAGAATAACCACGGGGACCAGTCATGATGCTCAGTACATTGCCCTCGGTACACGCGATACAACCCCAGTCGCCGGAAGAAGTGCTGGTATAACCGATCTCGAAGATGGACTCGGTATTGAATTTATTGTTCGACTTCCACAGGTCACTGAAATTATCGAGGAGTTTATACCCGTATTGGCTTGTTCCACCCGGTGTTCCGTTCACCACCGCGAATTCAGCAGCCGCGTCGTTGAAGCGTTCGAGTTGCAGGTACACTTTACCCAATAATGCGTGGGCGATGCCCTGCGTCATTCTTCCGCCTTCAGTAGCGGCGGGCACTGTGGGTGGAAGGTCGGGGATCGCTTCCTGCATATCTTTTACAATCTGCGCATATACGTCTGCGGGAGCCGCTTGTGTAACGTTGTACATATCGGAAGCGGGTACAGGCTCCGTGAAGAGGGGCACGTTTTTGAACAGGCGCACCAGGTCGAAATAGAAATAACCACGCAGCAGTTTTGCCTCGGCGATGTAGCGTTTTTTCAGGGTTTCATCCATCGGCACATCGTTCATTTTCTGCAAAAGGATGTTTGCACGGAATACACCGGAGAAGCCTTTCCTCCACAACTCGCCCTGCGGCCCACGATCGGGACTGAGGGTGTAGTTCGACCACAACTGGAGATCATTCACATCCGTAGCGTTACCGCCCCCTGCGAGGTGGTCATCGGATGCGGCATCCAGGGCATTCACTTTAGTAACGAGTCCGCCACCGGTCCAGCCCACCACATCGTACACAGCAACGAGTCCGTTATAAGCTTCGGTTGCATTGCGGTAGTAATTCGATTCCAGGTTTAGTCCTTTTGGTTCTACTTCCAGGAATCCTTTGCTGCAGGAACCCAAACCAATCGTTCCCAAAGCAAGTGTTGTATATAGAAGGAATTTGTTCATTTGATTTACTGTTTGAATGAAGAAAACGGGTTAGAAAGAAAGGTTCACGCCTGCCATGAAGGAGCGTGCCTGGGGGTAGAATCCACGGTCGATACCTGCACCTGATCCACCGCCGATCTCAGGATCGTACCCAGAATATTTGGTGAAGGTGACGAGGTTCTCGCTCATCAGGTACACCCGGGCACGTGCCAGTCCGGCTTTGCGGATCAGGGCAGCGGGCAGCGAGTAGCCGATCTGCAATACTTTGATGCGGAAATAGTCGCCGTCTTCAAGGTAGAAATCAGAAGGGTTGGTGAAGTTGTTGTTCCTGTCGTCTCTTGTCAAACGGGGGTAGCTGTTGGTGGAACCTTCGCCTGTCCAGCGTCCCAGGGCTTTGCGCTGCCAGTTGGCTTCCTGCACTTCGAGCCTGCGCAGTCCCTGGTAGATTTTGTTTCCTGCGCCACCCTGTCCGAACAGCACCAGGTCGAATCCTTTGTAAGCCGCGTTGAGGGTCATGCCGTAGGTAACGGTGGGCAATGCGTTGCCGAGGATCATACGGTCGTTTTCATTGATCACGCCGTTGCCGTCCACATCTTTCCAGCGGAAATCGCCGGGCGCTGCGTTGGGCTGGATCTTTCTGCCATCTTTGTCCACGTAGGCATCAATCTCTTCCTGGTTCTGGAAGATGCCCATTGTTTTGAACCCGAAGAAAGAGTTGAAAGGCTGTCCGATGATGGACCTTGTAATCGGGTAGGTGGTGGTTTGAACGGTTTGCTGGTTGGTGGTGGAGAAAAGAATGCCATCTCCGAGGTAGGTGATCTTGTTTTTATAATGAGAAACGTTTCCGTTCAGAGAAAGATCAAATTCACCCAGTCTTCTGCGGTAGCCGAGTTCCAGTTCCAATCCTGTATTCTCCATATCCGCCACATTGGCCGCAGGATTGGAGATGGCGCCTACATACCCGGGGATGCGTGGGTTCATGAGGATGCCGACGGTTTTCTTTTTGAACCAATCGAAGGCTACAGTAAGGTTATTCACCAATGTTGCGTCAAAACCGATATTGGTCTGGCGGGTTTCTTCCCATTTCAGGTTGGGGTTAGCCGGTGCGTTTGGACTGTACCCGATCAGGTAGCTGCCGCTGGTTCCGAAAGCATAACTTCTGCCACTGCCTATCGTGGATACGTAAGCGAAATCACCAATCTCATCGCTACCCACAACGCCGTAACCACCGCGCACCTTTAAGAAGTTCACCACATCGGTTGCGGGGAAGAAGGATTCTTTGGTGGCCACCC
>CAMLPA010000645.1 GCA_946481605.1 uncultured Flavihumibacter sp.
ACAACGGCAACGGGCGGATTGGGCGTGGAGCCAGTGTTTGTTACATTACAGAGGTCTGCCGGATAACTGATGCTTGCGGAAGCCGCATTCCCCTGGTTGATCGTAACGGTGGTCGTGGTACTGAAAGCAATGCAGGGCGGAGCAGCAGGAATAGTGTAGGTTACAGTATATGTGCCGGGCGTACTGGCGGAAGGAGAAATGGTTCCTGTAGTTGCGTCTATAACCAGTCCGGCCGGGCTGGCCGTAAAAGTTCCTCCTGTAGTACCGGTTAGTTTAACGGGTGATGTCGCAACGGTATTGCAAAGTGGTGATGCTTCATATTTTATTTCCGCGTTAGCGGAAGGGCTAACCGCAATAATATATTGTTTAGAAGGGCCTATACAGCCATTTACCGAAGCCTCCATAGTATAGGTGATAGAACCTGGGGACGCCCCGGTCAATTCATAAACACGTGAAGGGATATTGGTGGTTCCCGATGTAGGACTGGAGGGGGTTACACCTGAATATACGGCCAGCCAGTTGAATGTGGCTCCCGGCATGTTCGATGTTAGGTTAATAGCAGGAGCCGTTCCCTTTGAACAGATGATGGCTGAGAGCGGGGTAGTCGTGATCTCAGGAGATTGTTTGAAGCAGAGCTGAAGTGTCTTTGAATTAGGGGGATTACAATTCCCGTTAACAGTGACGGTAATATTATAACAGCGAAATGTTTTGAATCTTATTTTAGGATAGTCGATATTACTTGCGGTTATAAATTCATAATCAGTAGCAGGACCATCTACCGTCCATGCCCAGGAGGTGATGGCGGGCGCAGCGGAGGTGGTGCTGTAAGTGGGTTTGAAAGGCGATTGCGAAAAATCAACCGTCTCATTAAGAGGCCCCGTTTTACAAAGGTTTGCATTGGCTGGTGAAAAACTTACGAATGGTGCGCCGTTCACCGTTACCGTACGTGCCGCGGAAGAATAGGTTCCGCAACTGTTGGTAATGTTTTGTACAATCGTGTATACGCCTGCATCCGTGAAAGTAATGGTTGGGTTGGGCGCATTACGGTCGTTGATGGTGAAGCCCGTGGAAGGTGAAATAGTCCAGGAAAAGGTTGGCCGCTGACAGCCGCCAGCATTGGCATTCGACTGGTCCGTGACCGATACACTTTGGTTGCTGCAAATGGTGGTGGCGCTAAGGTTGAAGGCTGGCGTTGGAATCGCCTCCACGCCAATTGTCTTCTCCTTCGTTGAAATAGTGGGACAGCCTTCCGGATTTTGTACCTGCAATCTTACCGACCAGCAGCCGCGTTCGTTTACAATATTCGCAGGGATGGCTAGGTTTCCTGCACTATTCACCCAGGCAGCAGGTGCGTTCGTATAATTAGAGGAGGAGGGTTTTTTATATTGCCAGGTACTTACAAAAGATCGTATACAATCAGCGCCGCTTCCATAATATCCGCCTATGGAAGTGTTCGTGGCGGTGATGCCTGAATTGATACACACGGCCTGCTGCACATTAAAATCAGCTACCGGCGGTGTACTTGCATTCACAAAAGATTTCTTCTGTGAGTTCATTGTGTAATCCGTACAGTTGGACGCAAGGCCCATATTGAACAGCTTCAGGTCTACCGCAAAAGCCTTGTTATTATTCTGATCTAGCGTGGAAGATGAAGAATTACAGGTAGGATCGGTAAAAATATGCGACAACAAAGGGTTGACCATCAACGAATCGTGCGTATAGGTTTCAGCCTGGCTCCCATCTCCATAAGCGATCGTATATTTTGAACCGGGATAGTTATCGTTGATGCCATCAATCCTGAATTGTACCGGAGAACCAGTACATACCTGCTCGGAAGACAGGTTGGTAAGCCCGGTGCCATTTCTGGCCACCAGTACTACATAAGAAAATACCGACGTAACGCCGTTCCGGGTTTTCACCAGTTCTACCGTATAATAACCGATGGGCAAACTGCCAATCTCTGCATTCCCTGCATTAACGGGTAATACCGACCTCAACGTTCCGTTACTGTTAACCAGGTTTACGGTCCAGGAGAAAGCTGCATCATAATCTTTGATATCAAAACTCATGGAAAGCGAACTGGCGCCACTTTGCATATTTAGGTACCCAAAAGAATTGCTGTTCCCCAGGCATTTCACGGGCATGGTTTGCGGGTACACCACATCTATAGCAGGGCTGGCAACCAATGTGGCGGCAACTATTTTAAATGGGTTCGTGGGCGTGGAAATGATATTGCCCGGGTTGCCAACAATTCTCAGCCTGTAATTATTACCCGCAGGCGTACCTGCTGGTATTACACCATTGATGACGGGTACAAAAAAGTCTGCAACCGTTCCTATGTTTACAGGAGCCGCAAAACTTCCTCCCGCATCAGACAATTCCAGGGTGAAAGTATTACCAATCTTAAACAAGTTAGGTTTAAAATGTACCGATACACCTGATCCTGGTGTATAAGACAACGCGTTGTCAAATCGAAGTAGCTGAATGGTTTGTCCGGAAGAAACAGCAAAAAATAAGATAAGGGGAATTATCGTGAATATCCTTTTCAACATTACTCATAAGTATTTAGGGTGGTACTTTATAAGTATTGGA
>CAMLPA010000646.1 GCA_946481605.1 uncultured Flavihumibacter sp.
AGTACCTTTACACCATGTTACAAGATGATATTTCACCGATCACGGACCTGGAAAGCAAGCTGCTGCTGCAATACACGAATCAGTCAGCAATAAATGAACAACTTACACCTGAACTGCTTTCGCTGATCCATTCCAAAGGATGGTTCCGTATATTGATGGATGATACTTCCGGGCAACATCCGGTTTCGTTGCCCGAACTGCTCTCATTGGAAGAGGCCCTTGCACGGATAGATGGAAGTCTTGGCTGGACTGTAACACTTTGCAGTGGTGCTGGCTGGTTCGTGGGTTTCACTGATGAAGAAACGAGGAAAGAGTTTTTCAGCGGACCTGAAGTCTGTATTGCGGGCAGCGGCGCCATTGGCGGGAAAGCCGAAACCACGGAGGGTGGATACATTATAAGCGGTTACTGGAAATATGCTACAGGTGCGCCTTACGCGACAGCTTTTACCGGCAACTGCACCACCGATACCGGCGAAGTACTTGCTTTTCTATTCCAAAAAGAAGAAGTAACACTACACCATATCTGGAACAGTATGGGTATGGTTGCTACCGCAAGCCATTCTTTCTCCATTGAAGCATTGTTCGTGCCTGCCTCACGCGCTTTCCGTATTGCACCGGAAAACGCAACGCTTCCACACCCGATCTATAAATATCCTTTTCTTCAACTGGCGGATACTACTTTAGCGATCAATATTGCGGGCATGGCGTTGCATTTTTTCGACCTGAGTTACGACGTGTTTTTCTCAGAAGAATTTAGGTTAAAAAACGGAGACCTCCGGGCCGGACAAATTAAAGCAGCGTGGACTTCATTCCACAATTTGTTCATGAATACAAAACATGATTTTTATACCATAGTGAACCGCTCCTGGGAAGTATGCGAACAAAGGCAAAAGCTGAACGATGATTTATTGGCGCAGGTGTCTGCCATAAGTCTGTCACTCGCAAAAATAGCACGCGATGCAGTAACCAATCTCTTCCCTTATGGCGGATTAAGTTTCGCCGATATGGCGCAGCCCATCAACAGAATTTGGAGAGACATTAATACAGCAGGACAACACTCACTTCTTGTACGTGAATTCCAGGATCGGTGTTGATATCCAGTTTTGCTCCTCCTGCAAAAGCCTGTTTTTTCCCGGATAACCCGCATAAGTAAAATAACGGTACTGGGCTTTGTATTTACCACCGGGCGCTATCGAGAAACCTTCATTTATCACCGGTGAAAAAACGAAATAAGGCATGGAAGGATGCACCCGAACCGGTTGCGGGTAACGAAAATTCGTGGGATGATCGAACACGGCCAATCCATTATCAGCGTTGTTCATTCCTGAAACCTGCACCCATCTTGCCGGCTTATGGTTGGCGGCATCGTTCTCTTCTCCTGCTGCATTAATTACTTTCCATTGCTCTTCGAAATGCGCTGTGTCTTCTTTGTTCCACCTGGCCGCTCCTCTTAACGCCATACCACCATAAATATATTTCGGAAGGAAGAGCGTATCCGGTGTTACATTCGTCTGTTCTACATGCAGGTCGAATAAAAATATTCCGGGAAGATTGTACACACGAAGTTCCCATTGTTCGTTCAGCACAGTACCATATTTAAGGCTTTCCTGCGCCAGCCGGAGTTTCAGTTGTACGCATACCGGCCCTGACTTCACTTCTTCCACTGCAACATGCTTTGCGGTACCCGTTAACTGATGCTGGTTCCAGAAATCCGTTTTCTCCCCTTTAAAAACGGTGTTTACCCATGCGGAAAAAAGCGCATGCTGGTGCGTGTGCCCTACCGGGAAATCATCCGTTAAAATCTTCCCGCCAGGCGTATAGAGCGGATGTATAAAGCCACTCCTTTTATAAACAGAACCAGTATCACCTCCTGGATATTTTTCGGAAGTATGGTAGAAAAACACCGGCTTATCCCCGTTTTTTACCAGGATACCGCTATCCGTTTTTTCAGCAGTTACAAACTGCTTATCGCGGTGGCTACTGTGCACAAAACGAAATACTTCAGTTTGTCCCGGGAGCAAAGTATCCTTCAGCAGAAAAACCAATTCCTTATCAGACACCCTTTGAAGGGCATATCTTTTTTTTGAACGAAGGTTTTCAAGTGCATACTCCGGTCCATCTTTCCATCCTTTTGGAACCGGGATATATACAGGTCCTGGAAAGCGTTTATTCAAACCAGCTTCAAGTTTCAGGTCCGGCATTTGTTGTGCGGATACCGGACCAATACAGGAGGAAAGAACAAAGAAAAATACGGTGAAAAAACTTTTCATGAGCAGGTATTAAAACGTGATTTCGGACAATAACCTGGACCTGAACGCGGTAATATAAGTCGCTCTTTCTTCTGCCATTCCTCTTCCTGCCTGCGTTTTCATGGTTGCGGGCAGGGTGAGCAACTTCACTTCAATATGATCCAGGGCGAACAGCTTATCGTCCAACGGTCTTTTCGTTGCCAGCGGATCTTCCGGATCAAAAAGGTTACCGTTCATTCTTCCGGCAGTATAAAACAGCCTTGCGATTCCCAATGCCCCCAAAGCTTCCATGCGATCAGCATCCTGTAATATGGCAGCTTCCAATGTTTCAGTGGGCAC
>CAMLPA010000647.1 GCA_946481605.1 uncultured Flavihumibacter sp.
GATTCGCCACCCGCGAAATTCCTGTTAATGGAAGAACTACTGTAGATGCCTCGTTATCACCCGCTGATAATTCCCTTGAAGACGTGGTGGTGATTGGTTACGGAACGCAAAAGAAAAGTGATGTAACGGGTGCCGTAACAAAAATTACCGCGAAAACTTTGGAAGAAAGGCCGGTTACCAATGCTTTGCAGGCCTTGCAGGGTAAAGCCGCTGGTATGAATGTGGCCACGAACATCAAACCTGGTGAAACGCCTATTGTAAGAATCAGGGGCACGCGTTCACAAAGCGCTTCCAATGAGCCACTGTATGTAGTGGATGGTATACCCATCGTTGCTGCGCTGGGCGTAACTTCTTTCTCTATCAATGATATCAATCCCAACGATATCGCTTCTATTGAAATCCTGAAAGATGCCTCGGCTACCGCTATTTATGGTTCACGCGGCGCAAACGGCGTTGTGCTGATTACCACGAAACGAGGTACTAAAGGTAAAGTTACAGTGAACTACAACGCAACAGTTTCCATTGATTCTTACAAGGCCCTCACCGACTGGATGGATGGCGGGCAATGGGTTGACCGCTGGCGCGAAGCTTTGATCAATGGACGCAACTACCAGAATACGACGAATACTAACCTGAACCAGGCGCCAACTTCCTGGTACCCTGATCCGGCACTCGACCGTCAGAAAATGACCGGAATCACCAGCGATCCCCGCGCCCTTGAATCGGTGATGATGGGCTATGAATGGGAAGACCAGATCGGGGGAACAGTGCGTATGCGCCCCACCACCGCTGAAGAGCAGGCTATGGGATGGCCGGCAATGGTTCCCGTTTACAATTCCGCCAACATCAGGAATTACGATTGGATAGGTGCCGTAACAAGGCCTGGCGTTACACAGAACCATCAGATTGCCCTCTCTACCGGCACTGAAACTTCCAAACTGTACATCTCACTGGGTTACAACAACCAGCTCGGGGTACAGAAGGACCAGGATTTTGAACGCTTTAACCTGAATATGAACGGAGACATCATGGCCAACAAATGGCTCACCATGGGGGTTTCCATACTCGGTTCGCTCTCCAAACAGAATTTCGGGATCACCACAAATTCCGGCAATACCGGCTCAAAAGATTTGTATTCCCGTGCGATCGACCAGTTTCCTTACGCGCAGCCTTACGATGAAAACGGGCTTTTCGTACGCAATCCCGGTGGAAACCTTTCACTATGGAACCCTATTATAGACATTGATCAATCCATCAATGAAAGAAGGGCATCCGCCATCATGGCGAACTCTTACATGGAAGTGAAGTTCACACCCTGGCTGAAGTACAGGGTCAACTTCGGCGCACAGGTCAGGAATTTCAGAAGCGGTTCCTGGACAGGCCCGGAAGCAACTTCTCACCTTACGGCAAGGCCCAATACCGCGAGCCACAACAGGGAAGAGAACTTTTCATGGGTGGTGGAGAACCTGTTGTACTTCGACAAATCATTCGGTACAGACCATCGTTTAGGCGCTACATTGCTACAGTCTACCCAAAAATCCAGGCGGGAAAACGTGGGTGCTAATATTTCCAACTCTACCTCGCCACTCAGTATGTGGTACGATCTGGCTTCCAATACCGTGGGACGCCCCGATGGATATGGCTCAGGCTTTACCGAAAATACCCTGGCATCCTACATGGCACGTGTCAACTATACGTTGATGGACAAATACCTGATTACTGCCACTGGCCGTTATGATGGTTCTTCCGTATTGGCGCCGGGAAACAAATGGGACTTCTTCCCTTCTTTCGCCGTGGCCTGGAAAATGCAGGAAGAGGGATTCCTCCGCAATGTATCATGGATCACAGAACTGAAGCCCAGATTAGGTTATGGTGTAACGGGTAACTCTTCTGTTAACCCCTATACAACCACGGGACCGCTTAGCCGAAATCCTTATGTGTTTGGTGGAACGGCCGCCACTGGGTACCTGCCTCAACTGGTGCAGAATCCGCAACTGGCCTGGGAACAAACCGCGCAATGGAACGCGGGGATTGATTTCTCCCTGCTGAACAACCGGTTGTCCGGCTCGTTCGAAGTGTATAAAGCGAATACAACGGGATTGATCATGAACAAATCGCTGAACCCGGTTTCAGGCTATGTGGAGAAACTGGAAAACGTTGGCGCCACACAAAACAAAGGATTTGAAGTAACGCTTTCCTCCGTGAATGTGGACAAAAGAGATTTCAAATGGAATATGGATGTAAACTTCGCCGTGAACGATGAGCAATGGGTGGAACTGATGAACGGAAAAGTAGATATGCTCGCACAACGCTGGTTCATTGGTCATCCCATCCAGGTGTTCTTCCATTATGACAACGATGGCATCTGGCAGAATAGCGCGAAAGACCTGGAAGAAATGGCCAAGTTCAATGCGAACGGACACAGGTTTTATCCCGGTACCATCAAAGTAAAAGACCAGAACGGCGATTATAAAATCAATGCCGAAGATTATGTGATCCGTGGCTCAGCAAGACCCAGATGGACCGGTGGTATCACGAATACCTTTACCTATAAAAACTGGTCGCTCAGTTCCTTTATTTACGCACGC
>CAMLPA010000648.1 GCA_946481605.1 uncultured Flavihumibacter sp.
GTATTCTTGTTGCCGCTGGAATAATCATCCTGCGATTCCAGGTCGAAGTTCAGGTCCACGCCTTTAATTACGTCGCCCAGCAGGTTGTTGAGTTGCTGGCCCACGATTTTACCTGCCGTACGACGGGCTGTAGAGGCGAGGTCACCTGAAAGACTGCTTTCCAGGCTGGAGAAGGGGTTGTCTGCGATGAAGTTGTTCAGCACGAGCAATCCCATCACCTGTTTGTTCAGTTCAGAAGGATCCTGGTTGATCTGTTTCAATCTCGTGTACACCACACCTCCAAACGCGTTCCGTTCCTGCTCCGGCATATCGAGTTTAAAGGAGATTTCCGGCTGGAGCATTTCTCCATCTATATTCAGGTATACTTCAAATGGAAGTCTTTGGCGAACGGCAGCAGTATTGGTATTGCTCACCACATCCTGGATCAGCGTGTAGGCAGTGGTGTTCAGCCGGTACACCGCGCTCAGGTCGAGTGTGGCTTCGGTGGGGGCGCCGTTCCAGATGATGGTACCACCTTTTACAATGTCGAAATTTCTTTTGATGAGTTGGTTCAGCGAAAGCTGGTATTTCCCTTCATCCACTTCGTACCTGCCCGTCATACTCGTTTTACCGCTGGGGTCGATGGTGGTGTTAAGGCTGGCGGTACCTTTCACCTGGAGGAAGTCTCCGTTCATTTCATCCAGCACGATGGTGAGGGAAGAGGTCGGGGTAATTTCGGTGTTAACACTGAGTTGAATTCCCGTTACTTTATCTTCTTCCAGAGAGTCTTTTTTCACCTGGTTGCGGATGAGTGTGGAGTCTAATGGTGCATTTCTGTTGACAAAAGCAATAATCCCTTTCCGGTCTTCCAGCCCGGGATCATCTTCTTTAATGATTACGGTAAGTTTTGATTCGTCTCTTACTTTAACCTGTCCTTCAATGATAGGAAGGTCCAGGTCGCCTTTCACGGTGAGGGCGGCATCTATAGCGGCGGGTCCGTAAATCCATTGGTCGGGACTGCTGCGATCGTTCACGGCCCTGAAGTTGCTGGCATCCAGTTTCAGGTTGAAGCGGAACTTGCTGTAATCTGTGGTGAGGATTCTTCCGGAGACCACCGCTTCATTGCGGGCGCTGTCGGCAAGCACGAATTCGTTCAGGAGGATGCCCTGCTCATCAAAGATGATGCTTTCGTTGGGCATATTCACGTAAGTATTGTATGCTTTATATACCAGGCTCGCGTTACGTGTATTCAGGTTGCCCCTGATAATGGGTTTGGAGGGCGTACCTTTCACGCTGATGTTGCCGTTGATAAATCCGCGCATTGAATCCAGGACGCTGGTCAGCACAGGTTGCAGGCTGCGCATATTGATGGGGGATAGCTTCACATCTAAATCCATGCTGCCGCTGTCGTTTGCGTTGTACCATCCATCAATGTCCACATTGTTTCCGTTGCTGCCCAGGTTCGCGTTCACGTTGTAAATGCCTGCTTCTTTGCTGTCGAGCTGGGCGGTCAACTGACCTACGGGGTAACCTAATCCTTTCAGACTATCGATTCTGATATCGGCGTTAAAAGAGAAGGGCTTCAGTTCAGGTACAATGATGCTTCCATTCAGGTAGCCTTCCGCCAGTGTGGTATCCTTTTCGATGATGGCCGTTAGTGCTTCAATGGGGAAATTGTTAAAACGCATTTCAACAGGTTTCCCGCCCGCCCCCGTGGTTACGGTGATGGATTCGCCCTGGTGCGACAGTTCAAGTGCGCCGCCCGCAAGGCCGCCATCCTCAAATACAACCTGGTTTTCGGGGTTTACGCTCCAGTTCGCACCGTTCAGTAAAATGCCCGGTTGCAATTGTAATATTTTGCGTGAGCCGTTTGTATGCAGGCTGCCCGCCAATCTGTACTGCTCTTTTTCCTTGCGGTCATCAGTACTTACAGCCCAACTAATCGTGTTTTGGGAGATGCCTCCGCTTACCTGCGTTTTGAACAACGGGAAATCACTGCTGATCAGCCTTCTGATACCCGCAAAGTAATTCATGCTGTCTTTGTTGCCTTCCAGGTCTATGCGCATGGAATCAAGGATGAAACTGCCATACCGTATTTGCCTGGTGGCGGTCTCGAAATCGATGGTGGCGTCGGCGGTGTTGATGAAGCCGTTGAAGGGCATTGGCGTCATCGATTTCCATTCAGGCACAAAGGTGGCTGCAATCTTCGGATACGAAATAACGCCTGAAAGCTTTGCCTGCTGAGGGTTTTGTGGGAATGGAATGGTGTCTGGCCTGTCGCTGAGGTACCTTTGGATCATATCACCCGTTTGTGTGGCCAGTTGGGTAAGACCATACCTGCCAGACAGGTCAAGTTGAAGGAAAGGCGCATTCACCTGGATGCGTTGACTATCGGCGAACCGCGTTGCGGCAATATGAATACTATCGAGCGGGTATAGTTCACCGTTTCTGCCGAATTGAACTTCGTGAATAGTAATATCACCTTCGGGATGGTCGGGATCGGCACTGGCAAGGTCCGCGTCTACCTTTCCTTTCAGGGTGAGTTCTTCCTGCGTGAAGCCAAGTTTTTTCAGGTCAACAAAAAATGCTTCAATGTTCG
>CAMLPA010000649.1 GCA_946481605.1 uncultured Flavihumibacter sp.
GGGTCTTGGAGTACTACACACTTCCTGTTTCGGACTTTTCGCGATATCATCTTCATCTTTAAACAGTCCGAGGGCTGTGTAACCAAATCTTGACAAAGAATTCCACCCATACCTGTTCAACCAGGGATACTTCTGTTCGGGCTGGTCGTTGTCAATAATTTTGTCGATGGCATAGGTAAAATTACCTCTGAGGGTGAGTCTTGTTTTACCAATGTTGATACCCATCGCTTCCACCTGCCCGTCAATACCACGGTTCTCAATGATACCCACGTTAGCAGGCGGAACGTTCAGCAAACCAACTATATCAGAAATGCTTCCACGGGCCAGGAACTCCCCTGTACGGCGCTCATGAAAACCATCAACAATAAAGGAGAGTTTATTATTGAGCACTTTGAATTCAAGCCCAAGGTTTCTTTTCCTTCCTTCCGCCCATTGCACGAAAGTTCCGTATTGCTCTATTGCTGCTCCTGAAGTGGAGGCACGCGCACCAGCTCCGCCAAAAGTGTAACCGGCAGCCGATTGTGTAACAAATGACAGGAAGGCAAAACGGTTCACGTTGCTTGAACCCACATAACCATCAGAATACCTGAATTTCAGGAACTGAACATAATCTTTGATGTTGTCGAAAAACTTCTCGTTGGACACTACCCATCCCAGGCCAACCGAAGGGAAGAAACCATACCTGTTATCGGGGGCAAAGTTTTCCGAACCATTGTAACCCATGTTCAACTCAACAAAATACCTGCTGTCGTAAGCATAGGTACCTCTTGCTGAAATACCCCTCGTTCTGTTTGGGATAGAGGCCTGCAGGTTGCCAGGTGTAAAGGTGGTGGTATTATCCAACTGGCTGTACAATACCATACCGGTAATGTTACTGTTGCCAATATCTTTTGTATAGTTGATAGCGCTTTCTGTATAGTATCTCTTGTTGCCACCAACGGCACTGCCAAAACCGAGCGTGTTGTTTCCTGCAAAGGTTCTGATCAGGTTAAGTGTGCCATCAGGATTACGCGGCGTGGTCTGGTTTACGTACCAGGTATCTCTGCGTTTTGTTCTGGAAATGGTTTGAGAAACGAAATTATCGAACGAGAACATGCTTGTAAATGTAAGTCCGGGTGTTATGAAACCCAGGTCCTGGTTTACCCTCAGGTTAGTATACAACTGGGAGTTAGCAGTATTGCTGAAGCCTCTCTGCGTGATATCTGCATAAGGGTTACGCTGGTCGCCCTGGGAACTTACGCCGGGAACAATGTTTCCAGGGTACATGATGGGGAACACTACCGGTGTAATTTGCATCGCCTGCGCGAAAGCGGAAGAAGAACTTTCGCCTGAATAGTTCGCGTTACTGATGTAACCCTGAACACCCAATTCAAACTTTGTGGTTTTGGTAAGGTCCAGGTTCAGGTTAGAAGTGAAGTTATACCTTTTGAATCTTGTATCAGCATTGTATGATTGCAATCCATCCGTTTTCAGCAACCCAGTTTCATCATAATAGGTGAGTGAAACATAGTAGTTTGCGTTTTGCGCGCCTCCTCTGGCATTCAGGTTAAGTCGACGATTCTTCCCGAAATCGTTGAACAGCGCATCCATCCAGTCCACATTCGGATAAACGAACGGATCTTCACCTGTGGCGGTTCTGTCGATATAATCCTGAGAATACTTTACGGCTCCTGGTGCAAATCCGCTGGCGATCTGCGCTTCGTTCACGAGTTGCATATAGGTAACGCCATCGGCGAGCTTAGGCGTCATGGTAAATGCCGTCATCCCCTGGTCGTAACGGGCGTTGAATTGCGGCTTACCTGCCTTACCCGATTTTGTTTTAATCAGGATCACGCCGTTGGCGCCGTTTACACCATACATCGCTACTGCGGCGGCATCTTTCAGCGTGGTTACCGATTCGATATCCTCGGGTTCAAGCATCCCGATTCCACGGTTGGGTACGCCATCCACATAAATCAGCGGACCGGAACGGGAAAACGACGCGATACCTCTGATCCATACGTCTGCGCCATCCCTACCTGGCTCACCGCTTCTTTGCACGCCCACCAAACCGGCGATTCTACCGGCCAGCATGGCAGAAACGTTGGCCACGGGTGTTTTTAATTCTTCCACATTTACCGTAGACTGGGCACTTACCAGGTTAAGCCTTTTTTGCTTACCGTAAGCCACCACCACCACTTCGTTCATATTTCCCTCTTTGCCATCCATTGTAATGTCGAGGTCAATGACGTTGTTGATGGCATAGGTTAATGTTTTATAGTTGATGTGAGAAAGTTCCAGTGTTCCTTTAGGATCAGCCTTAATAGAAAACTTTCCCATATCATCTGTAGCTACCCCCGTTGTGGAGTCGGCGCCCGCTACGCGTACAGTAACTCCGGAAATAGGTGTGCCCAACTTGTCGCGTACTGTTCCTCCGATGTACAACGAACTGGGCGGTTGCTGAAAATAGCCTTCCGGCGCATGCACCGAACGCCCTTCAGCCCTCGCGTCCGCTTGCATAAGGAGGGCGCTAAAGCTTAAAAGGCCTATTCCCAACACGGTACTGCCACCGCGTAAGGAAACGCTTCTTTTT
>CAMLPA010000650.1 GCA_946481605.1 uncultured Flavihumibacter sp.
CCCTTACTCCACAGGCATAGCAATGCCACTACGCCAATAAGCGCTTTTTTCATTTGCAATTGTTTTGGTTGATAAATGACTGTGGTGGACTTAAAAACAAATACCCCCGCTAAGTAGCCGCCTTCGGCTTTTTAGCGAACAGCACACAGAAGTTCGACAACGTCGGAAACACGCTGCTCATCCTAAAAAATTTTAAACGTGAGTGGTGGCCGGTGAGATAGCCAGGTGGATGCTATGCCAGCAGATACAGGAACAGGAGAATCAACACACCAACCGGGCACAGGATATTGGATGAACTGAAGCGGATAGAACGATAACCCGGTCTGTAAGTTGTATAATTCAACCCTTCCGAACCAAAAATAAAAAACATTTTGAACAATTCTTTAAGAATTAAATAAATGTCTCATAGAATTTTAAGTAGTTCTTTAAGGCTTTTTAGAAGGAAAAACATCAAAAATTTAGTTCTCTATCTTCGGTTTCATTCACTGAAGGCGAACGATGGATAGAAAAAATTACAACCGGATAAAAGCCGCTTTGGCAGAGAAACGCATGTCACAAAAGTACCTGGCAGAAAAGCTGGGTGTTACCGTGGGCGCCGTTTCCACCTGGTGCCGGAACTACAAACAACCGGAGGTGCCAACACTGTTCCAGATCGCTGATGTGCTGAACGTGGAAGCCGCATCCCTGCTCACTTCAAAAGAAGACCTGGAAAATTTGTAAAGGAATAGGCAATTTATTTTTTCTTACTTCATTTTCACATGCTGCTTTAAAGTAAATTTGTTGTAACCACTCACCGCGTCCGCCACCTGCGTTTATTGGGTACCGTTACCGCTATCGCGCCACTGCACAGCATTGTTAATCAAAATATTTTTTATGGAACAAACGCTTGCCAAAGCGGATGGTGCTGCATTTCCGCTTGTGGATGAGGAAGGCTTCGTGGACGATGATGCCATTTTCTTTCGGGAAGATGGGGATGCTGTTGCGCTACCTGAGGGATCGCCAGATGAGCATGGTTTTTACCTGTCCAGGGAAGATGAAATCAACTGCAATGAAGAAGTCTTGATGTTTCCTGAATTCTGGACCACAGGAAAATATACGGGCAACGACGTGGACTGTTCGCTTGTTTTGTATATCGGCACTGGCCAGGCGCCAATCATACAGGATGAACCTCCACCCTATATTTACGATACGCAATTCTTTCCCGGGAATCGTGCGCGCGTTGATCTTCCCGGATTATTCGGTCGGTTACCCGGAACCGTTATACCCCCTGCTTCCTATGAACGCGATTGTTGTTTCCTGGTGGTGGGTTGCGAAAAGCCATTGGTACGCCCCGAACTGGCGTTGTTGCCCGTATTGGTGCCCTGCTCCGGCCGCCTTTCGCGTTCAGGCGAAAAAATGCACTACTTTGATGCTTTTCTTTCCTGCCTGGAGCCGCAACGGCGTAACCTGCTCACACCCGATCAGCAGGCGCTACATACACTCGGACTGGCCATGGTGAAGCTGTCGGAGCAATTACCTGGTAGCCTGCTACAACTTGAACCCGGAATGGAAGGCGCGGCGCATGAACTTTTTTTGTTGTGGGAGAAAGCGCTGCCAATGTTGTTTCACCAGGAATATGTATTCCGCTATCCCATTGGGGGAAGAACAGGTTTAAGGGGAAAGCCTGAAAAAAGCAGGCTGGTAAAGGCGCCAGTTGGAAAGGACCGGCCACAACTCAGTTTTGAACTGCACGATCACGACAACCATTTCTTATTTAAACCCGTGATATGGCTGCGCGGAAAACGGATTTCAAATTTCAGATCAAGGATGCCCATGTTTGTAAGTGTGGACAATAGGAGTTACCTCGCTTCATCGTTATGCGATTCGGCCATGATGGAATGGATGGATGGTGTACACTACAGAATCACGGTATTGAAAGAGGATGAAGCGGTATTCCGGAGAGAAGTGCTTGAAGTGCTTGAACAGTTTTATGAAGTGAAGCGGTTCTAAATAGTGCTTGTTCATCCGCCGTGTCTGTAACAATAGCCGTTGCAACTTTTGGTATGGTTCCGGCACCTGCGTCCTTTTTTTGTGGCACCCTTGCATTGCTGGCTCGCACAGCCTGTGCCAACTTTGCCTGAAGTGCGTTTGCGTTTAACAGAAGGTTTATCTTCCTTATCAGCTTGTTTACTGAAGCCGGATAGTGTATCGCTGACCGGAAGTACAGAAGCGGTACCCGTGCTTATATCCGGAGCGGCTTTTAAGGTGGTATCCGCAGGAGCTGAAGAGCAACTGGCTATACATACAAACACAGTATAGGCGATTAAAGATTTGAACATGGTATAGGAGTTAGGTGGTAAAACGGAATTGAACAATTCATCTATATAAGAAAAGTATAAACTGTTTTTCAGATTTCAAAGTATAGGAAGAAGGAGAACAATTTCCGCATATCGTAAATGAAGTTCCTGATCTCGTTAACATGAAAGAACATGTATCCGGTAGGTTTGCGAAAATTTACCCTCCAACATGAAGCATTGTATAATACTGCTCGCCATGCTGTTGCCTTTCTTCGGCTTCAGCCAGTCTGAAAC
>CAMLPA010000651.1 GCA_946481605.1 uncultured Flavihumibacter sp.
TTCATTTCCTCCTTCAACAGGGGAAACCTGTACTACGAAATTCAACCTAAGGTGAAGAAGGACCAGACCATCAAAAATATGGTCCGGTTCATCGTTCAGAATAAGGGCAAAAGCGGGATCATCTATACACTGAACCGTAAAACCACGGAAGAACTCGCGGATGTACTGGTGGCCAACGGCATCAAAGCCGTAGCCTATCATGCGGGACTGGACTCTAAGCTCCGGGCCGAAAGGCAGGATATGTTCCTGAATGAAGATGTTCAGGTGATCGTGGCTACTATCGCCTTCGGCATGGGTATCGACAAACCCGATGTGCGTTTCGTAATTCATTTCAATATTCCCAAATCCATCGAGAACTACTATCAGGAAACAGGTCGTGCGGGAAGGGATGGACTGGAAGGAAAATGTATACTCTACTATTCCCATAAAGATGTGGCCAAACTGGAGCACCTCATGCGCGACAAGCCTTTGAGTGAACGCGAAGTAGGTGCACAACTCATCAATGAAACCGTAGCGTACGCCGAAAGTGGGGTATGCAGGAGAAAAACCTTGTTGAGCTATTTTGGGGAAGAATACAATGATGAAAAGAGTTGCGGCAACTGCGATAACTGTCTGAATCCGAAAGAGCGGATCGAAGCGAAAGAAGGTGCCGTGAAAGTGCTGAAAGCCATACAGACACTGGAAGAGCGATTCGTAACCGATTATATGGTGAATGTACTGATCGGAAGGCTTACGCCACAGATCATGATGTACCGCCACGAACAGGTTCCTGTTTTCGGTTCCGGCAAAGAAGAACCGGATCATTTCTGGAATTCCCTGATCCGCCAGATGCTGCTGGAAGGCCTGCTGCAAAAAGATATTGAGGACTATGGCGTATTAAAGATTACCGCGAAAGGAGAGAAGTTCCTGAAAAAACCGGCATCTTTCAAAATCGTGTTGAACAACCTTTTCGAAGAAGCCAATGCCGACGATGATGAAGCGGGTGAAGCCGTAGCCGCCACCACGGCTACCGATGAGAAGTTGTTTGAGATGCTGAAAGAACTGCGTCAGAAAGAAGCCAAAAAGAAAACGCTGCCGCCGTTTGTGATCTTCCTGGAAACCTCGCTGCACGATATGGCCACCATGTTCCCTACCACCATGGAAGAACTGGAAAAATGCCAGGGCGTCAGCAAAGGGAAGGCTCTGCGCTACGGAAAGCCATTCCTGGAAATGATCAAAACGTACGTGGAGGAAAACGACATTGTGCGTCCCGATGATTTTGTGATGAAGAGCGTTGTAAACAAGAGTGGCCTGAAAGTGTACATCATCCAGCAAACAGATAAAAAGATTCCCCTGGAAACCATCGCGAAAAACAAGGAGCTCCGCCTGGACGCCCTGTTGGAAGAAATGGAGACCATCGCAGCAAGTGGCACCCGACTTAACCTCGATTACGCCATCGACGAAATGCTGGACGAATATGAACAGGAAGAAATCCTGGACTATTTTAAAGGCTGCGAGACCAGCAGTTTACAACTTGCACTCGAAGAGTTGAGCGATGGCAACTATACCTGGGAGCAACTCAAAATTATGAGAATCAAGTTTTTGGCGCAGTATGGCATGTAAGTTGCGGAAGGCAATCCGCATAAGTTTTTAATTCGTATATCTGCCAAAACCTTGAACCAATGAACCAGCACATCAACCGGCTCCGGGAAAGCATCGGGCCGGTGCGCAGCGCCATCACGGCGCATCCGCTGTATTCAGCTATGAGAACGCCCCGCGATCTCCAGCTTTTTACCGAATACCATGTATTTCCCGTATGGGATTTTATGAGCCTGCTCAAAGCCCTCCAGCGCAATTTAACCTGTGTGGAGCTGCCCTGGGTGCCGGTGGGCACCGCCAATACCCGTTACCTGATCAACGAAATTGTTACCGGCGAAGAAAGTGATGTGGATGAAAATGGTCAGCGCATCAGTCACTTTGAATTGTACCTCAAAGCGATGGTACAACTCGGCTCCGACCGGCGCCCCATACTTCAACTGCTGGAGCAACTCCATGTTTCCACCATTGAAGAAGCCCTGGAAATGAGTGCATTGCCGGAAGCGGTAAAAAACTTCCTCTCATTTACATTTGAAGTGATCCGCAGGGGTAAATCCCATGAAATGGCCGCAGTATTTACCTTTGGCCGTGAAGACCTTATCCCGGATATGTTCATGGAAATGGTGCGCGGCCTTGATAAAAGCTTCCCCGGTCAGTTAACTACGTTCCGCTATTACCTGGAACGTCACATAGAAGTGGACGGCGATCACCACAGTATACTGGCAACGGAAATGGTGTCGGAATTGTGCGGAGAAGATGCTGTTAAATGGGAAGAAGCGACTGCGGTTGCCACCAGAGGATTAGAGCAGCGCCTCTTGTTGTGGGATGCTGTATTGGAAAGATTAAGTATGTTTTCCCCGAAAAATCCACAAAATAATTTTGCCGTGTCGGTTTAATTCCTATTTTTGCCACCCGTTCCAAAAGAACCAAGGATGGTGCGGTAGCTCAGTTGGTAGAGCAAAGGACTGAAAATCCTTGTGTCGCCGGTTCGAT
>CAMLPA010000652.1 GCA_946481605.1 uncultured Flavihumibacter sp.
CCGTTGCCGGAGTATTCCAGTGAGGGATCGAAAGAACAGCCGTTGTCGGAGATGCAGAGCCGGAAGCTTTTATCGGAAGATTCAAAACTCACTACAAATTCATTGCCCCTGCTGTATTTCACCATATTGTTCAGGGCCTCTTTGTACACGAGGTAAACATTCTTGCGCTGTTCCAGGTTCAGCTTTACTTCTTCCATCGCGGCCTCGTTCCGGAAATGGTAAGCGATCTGCATGGGTTCCAGCATTTCGGCGGCCAGTTCTTTCATCCGGATCAGCAGTTTGCAGAACGTATCGTTCGCTGGGTTGATGGCCCATACAATATCGCTCATACTCTCCATGAGTCCTGCTGAATATTCCCTGATGCGGTGCAGGTGGTTGTTTAATGCCGGAGGATCATCCATCTGTTGCAGGGCCACTTTACTGAGGATATTAATGGAGGTGAGCGTTGAACCCATTTCATCGTGCAGGTCGCGGGCGATTTTCGCGCGGAGCTGCTCTTCGATCAGGAAACGGGAAATGCGTACGGCGCAGAGATCAGCCACATTCCGCAGTAACTTTTCATGGTAAAGTGTATAAAATCCTTTTTTCGGATGTTCCGTATCGATTACCCCAAACAAAGCGCCATCGATGATGATGGGCACGGCCAGTTCAGCCAGACGCAACTGTTCATCAACAATGTACCTTTCATCTTTGGAAGTATCCTGTATACGTTCCGCTTTCATGGTTTCCGCCACACTGCCAACAATCCCTTTCCCCAGCGGTATTTCTATGGGGTTGAGTATTTCCTTTTTGTGCGGATTCTTCGGACCACAGGCAGCTTTCTGCACCAGCACTTTTCTTCCCGGATCATACTGATAGATCACACAATCCCTGAAACCCGGCAGGAGCAATACATTGCGGGCGATTTCCCAGAAGATATCCTCCACGCTTGACCTGCCATACAATGAAGTCGCGAAACGGTTGAGTGTTTTTTCCAGCAGTATCTTTTCCCGCAGTGACCTGATCCACCAAAAAACAGCCACGGCTGCCAATAATATGATGAGGAAGAGCACCCAGTCGCGGCGGAACGAAGGCAATACAAAAAGAAACTCATCCACATGCAGCAATATGCAGCGGAATAAATGGGGAGCAGGTATGGTTTGAAGTGGATTCAATACAACAGATCGCGACCTCGTAAATTTAATCAATTAGGGCCGGAAAGCCACCTGTTATCCTTAACTTGCCCGGAAATGGGCGCCTCCCCAAGATACGAACTTGAACCGCAGGAATGGATCAGCCGTTATGCTGATCTGCTCTACAGCTATACCATGGCAAGGGTGAAACCGGCTGAAACCGCACAGGACATTGTGCAGGATACTTTTTACAGCGCTTTCCGGGCAAAGGAACAATTCAACGGCACAGCATCGGAGCAAACCTGGTTATTCGCCATCTGCCGCAACAAAATCATTGATCATTTCAGGAAACTGAACCGGTCGCTGGAGATTTTACAGGCTGAACATGCTGTTTATTTTGATGAAGCCGATCATTGGAAAAAAGAACAATATCCCGAGGCCTGGCCATCGGCTGCGGATGAGGCGCTTTATGGAAAAGAATTCATGGCAATTCTGCACCGTTGCCGGAAAAAATTGCAGGAAGTGCAGGAAGCCGTTTTCGTGCTGAAATACCTGGAAGATATGAGCAGTGAAGAAATTTGTAAGGCTTTAGCGATCAGCCCGTCTAATTACTGGGTACTGATGCACCGGGCAAAACTGAACCTGCGCCGCTGCATAGAAAAAAACGGATGGAAATGAAAGGAAAAAACGGGTTAATGCTCACGTGCAGTGAAGCCACCGATTATGTTTCGCGGCTGGAAGAAGGGAAACTGAGCTTCTCCCAACGGGCAAAGTTACGGTTGCACCTGCTGCTCTGTCACCTTTGCAGGAAATTCAGTGTGCAGAACGGCATCATCATCCGTATGGCAGGAAAGGAACAGCGGGAAGAAACGCTTCCTCCACAGGTGAAAAAAACCTGGGAAGAAGCGTTAAAAAAACTGAGTTAAAGGTGTGAAAGTATTTCCTTCACACTGGGTCTTTTACGGTAGTCCTTATCAAAATACCGGTAAATAATTTTTCCCTGCTCATTAATGATGTACACCGCGGGAACCGGGAGGTTGGCGCCATTCTCCCCATTTACTTCCGTGAGATCGATCTTGAATTTCTTGTATTGGTCGATCGTTTTTTGTTCCACGGGGAAAGCCACTTTATACGACTGCATGATCTTTAGTCCTTTGTCGTGGAGGATGGGAAACTCTGCCTTTGTTTTGGCCACCGTTTTTGTGATGTTCTCCTGCTTTTCAGGTGTAATGGCCCAGATGGCAGCACCTTTTCCCAGGATCAGTGCTGACGAATCCTGCAGGGCAGACAACTGCCTGTTGCAATACGGGCACCATTCGCCGCGGTAGAACACCAGTACCACTTTCCCCTTTTTAAGCGCGCTGCTGAGTTGCAATTGCCCGCCATCGCCGGTGCTGGCCGTAAAGTCTGGCGCGGCATCGTTCACCAGTAACCCGGAGGGATCGTTCTGTGCGA
>CAMLPA010000653.1 GCA_946481605.1 uncultured Flavihumibacter sp.
GGTATCTTGTTGTAAAAGCCCACGGTAAAGATGGTGGCCGTTTCCATATCGATGGCGTAAGCGCGGATGCGTTGCAGGTATTCTTTGAACTCTTCGTCGTGCTCCCACACGCGGCGGTTCGTGGTATAGCAAGTGCCTGTCCAGTAGTCTACGCCATAATCGCGTATCGTGGTGGAAATGGCTTTCTGAAGCGCAAAGGCTGGCATGGCCGGTACTTCAGGAGGGAAATAGTCGTTTGACGTACCTTCTCCGCGGATCGCCGCGATAGGCAGGATCAGGTCACCGAGTTTATTCCTTTTTTTCAATCCGCCGCATTTGCCCAGGAACAGCACGGCTTTAGGCGCGATGGCGCTGAGCAGGTCCATGATGGTGGCGGCACCGGGACTGCCCATGCCGAAATTGATGATGGTGATCCCTTCGGCGGTGGCGCATTGCATTGGCCTTTCAAGGCCCACCACTTCCACCTTGTTCCAGGCGGCGAACAACTTCACATAGTTACTGAAATTCGTGAGCAGGATGTACTGGCCGAAGTTTTCCAGTTTCTCGCCCGTATAGCGCGGCAGCCAGTTGTTGATGATCTCTTCTTTCGTTTTCATCCGCGTGTGTTTAAGATCACCCAATTTACTTTAAATGTTTCAATTACCTTCGTTGCATGCTCCGTGTTACATTTCCCGATCATTCCTTCCGGCTGAAAAAAGAAGGCGAAAAAGAATGGATCTTCGATGAATTCAGGAAGATATGGGTCCGGCTAACACCCGAAGAGTGGGTGCGCCAGCATTTTCTGCATTTCTTTTCAGCAACCCTTTTGTACCCCGCTTCACTGATCGCCGTGGAAAAGGAAATGAAACTATTCGATACCAAGAAACGGTTTGATATCCTGGTGTACGACCGCAATCACCAGCCCTGGATGATGGTGGAATGCAAATCAACTGATGTGGAACTGAACGCGCTGGTATTGGAACAGGTTATCCGTTACAATATGGCGGTTCCCGTTACCTACATGATAGTAACGAACGGACACTATACCCGTGGTTTTGAAAGAAAAAATGGTAAACTTATTGAATTGGAAGTATTCCCGGTTTTTCCTGGCACTAGCCTTCCAGGTGAATCGAGAACATGATCATGCGTGAACTCATCCTGTCGATCACATTCGAGAACTTGAGGCTTTCATCCCTTGCATGAATATTACCCAGCCCATTGGATATCTTGATTTCCGGGGAGAAGATAAAACTCTGGAAATAGAAATTGAAACCGATGCCGGCTTCAATACCGTAATCCATTTTTTTAATCTTCACCAGGTCTTCTGCCTGGCGGGCCCTGGCATTCGATGCGAGGTCATAGTCCATTTTTAAGCCCCCCAGCATGTACACGCGGAAATTGCCGATACGGTCCGAATTAAATTTCAGTTGTGCCGGAAAGGAGACGATTACCGATTCCACGGGTTTGGTGGTAATGGGTTCTTCCTCCTTAATTTCATCCGGATATTTGAGGTGATACGACACTGATTTGGTCGCGAAAATGAGTTGCGGGTTAAACCTGGCTTCGAATCTTTTTGTGAGGCGCGCAGTAGCCGAAAGACCCAGCCCAAAGCCGCCGTTGTTGAGCGGTTCCGCCACCATCACCGAATCGTATTGAAGAAAACGCGGGTGCTGGTTCAGGTGAAAACGGCTGCTGTTGTAGCCGAGTGTTATACCGAAATAATATTTTTTAAGATCATGGTCTGGCAGGTAAAGTTCTTTTTGCTGGCTTTTACCCGCAAAAGAAGCGATCAGGAAGCAACAGGCGTAGAAGGCTTTTTTCCACTGTAAATTGTACATATTCCTAAGCTCAGCGGTTTCATTGCGGTGTCGCAATAACCGGTTTTGTTTAAAATAGTTATAAAATCCGGGCCTTCGGGGAATGCTTTAACGGAATCGTTCAGGTATTGATAGGCTTCCCTGCTTTTAGAAAAAAGCTTGCCAAACTGTGGCGCTACCAGTCCCATGTAAAAATTATACAGGTTCCGGAAGCCGCCTGTTTTGGGTTTGGAAAATTCCAGGACGATCAACTGACCGCCGGGGCGCAGCACCCTGTTCATTTCGCGGAGTCCTTTTTCGAGGTCTTCGAAGTTCCTTACACCAAACGCTACCGTTACCGCATCAAACGAGTTGTCGGGGTGGTTTATTGTTTCGCTGTCGCCGCTTTCCAGCCGGATGTATTTTTCCAATCCTTTGGTTTTCAGCTTCTTTCTGCCGAAATCCAGCATGCCTTCGGAGATATCGATCCCGATAATTTCGGTTGGTTTTAACATTTTCCAGGTGAGGATGGCAACATCGCCTGTACCTGTTGCCACATCCAGTACCCTTTTGGGCTGAAGGGGTTTGAGCAACCTGATGGCTTTTTTACGCCAGCCTTTATCGATGCCCATGGAAAGGAACCTGTTGAGGAAATCGTAGCGGAACGCGATCTGGTTAAACATTTCGGCTACCTGCTTCTTTTTATTGCTTTCCGAGTCTTTGAACGGTACTATCTCGTCGTGTGGAAGCTTGTTTTGCATAGGGCGCAAAGGTAGGATATTATGGGAACG
>CAMLPA010000654.1 GCA_946481605.1 uncultured Flavihumibacter sp.
GGAACACGGTCGTACCATTGCTCCAGCAGCTCTTTCGCCAGCGTCTCCTGCGAAGGGTCTTCCCAAAGCGCCGATAATTCCTGCGTTTCATCGGGCGAAAGCGGTCTTTGCGTGAGGGCCTCAAATAATGTACGAAGTCGTTGACTGGTCATATTGTAGTGTTCCGGTATGAGTTAAACGCACGAAAAACAAGATCGGGTAGTGTGTGCCGAAATTATTTTTTTATGAATAGCAGTAAGGTGAGGAAAGGGCCTATCCTGCTCCTGAGGAGCGCGGAAATATTGGAGAGGTGGTATTTCACGGTATGGACACTGATGTTGAGCTTTCCGGCAATCTCGGCGTAGGTGCGGCCTTCTTCCCTGCTCATCCTGAAGATGGTCTGCTGCTGGGGTGTAAGTCCTGAAAATACCTGTTGAACACGGCGCTCCATTTCGCGGAGTTCCAGTTTTTCATCCGGCGCCGGTGTGCCTGTCACTGTTTCACTCAGCTCTTCCAACGCACGTTTTTCTACGCCTGATCTTCGGAAAAAGGAATAGGCGGCATTCCGGGCAATGGTGCGGATCCAGGTGCTGAAGTAAGGCATGTTTTTCAACTGAGCCCGGTTCTCCCAAACTTTAATGAATACATCCTGGGTGATTTCTTCGGCAAGTATATCTGTTTTAACGAGGGTATAGGCGAAAGAATATACGGTAACACGGTATTGATCGTAGATTTTCCTGAAAGCAGTTTCATCGCCTTCGGCAACAAGTTCCAGCAGGTGCGGTTCGTTGTACAGGTCGTGTTCCAGGTTGAGTAGTTTTGTGAGGGGTTAAAATTAGGTTTTTTTTGATAGGGATGGGTGTTTCACGCGATTGCTTTGTGCTTCGCACTGCGCAGACGCCAGGGAGCAAGGACGCAAGGGCGTTGAGTAGTTGGTAAAGAGGTATTTTCTCGCAAAGGCGCGGAGGCGCGAAGCGTTGATGAGTTGGCGAGGAGGGGTTTCTCGCAACGACGCCACGACGCGGAGCGTTGAGTAGTTGGCGGGAGGTTTATCGTAACACCCCATAAAAAAATCGCCCCCGCCGGGGCGGGAGCGATTTCAACATATAAAAGAATAAACCAACTATTGTTTTATGACCCTCGCTTTATGAGAAGTCCCGGTTTCATCCTTCAGGACAAGCAGGTACATGCCCGATGGTAGAGAGGCGATGTTCAGTTGAACGGAGGTTTCGGCTCCGGAGAGTTGCTGCTTTTTGACGAGTGCGCCATTCATATTAAACAGTTCAAGGTCTGCACCTTTGGCTGCGGCTCGGGGAAGTTTCACCGTTAATGGACCATTGGTGGGAACAGGATGCACGGAAAGTGTTTCGCTGAATTCCGTAATGTTTCCGGCGGCAGGAGGTTGCAGGCGTGCGGAGAAACCGGAAACGGTTCCACAACCCGCGAACGACAATTCCGCCACAGAGGCCCAGGGATTATTGTTTACTTCAGAAGTGGCCGTTAAGCGTACATAACGGGCAGGAATAGCAGTAAAACTTACTGTTTGCACTGCAGTGCTGTTGGGCCAGATGCCTTCCGCCACTTTGAACCAGGTGGTGCCATGCACACTTACTTCCACCGAATAGTTTTTAATGCGGCCGTTGGCGCTGTTTTGTCGTGGGGTATAACTCATGGACGTAAGGTTATGCACCGCACCCAGGTTAATGGTGATGTAATGGGGCATAGGGGTCGTGGTGCCCGAATACTTTGTATGCCAGATGGTGCTTGTGCTGCCGTCGATCGCATTGGTGGCAGGCGATGTTTCGGAACTGGTCTCCTGACTATCAAAAGCGTGTACACTATAATTGGAACGCGCAATGGTGGACGAAGAACAGGAAGCGGGCACTGCACAGCCATAGAAACTGAGTTCGGCAGCAGAGATAAACTGGTTTCCACCTACTTCAGATGTGGCTGTTAAACGTACGTAACGGGCCGTTGCCGGAGCGGAAAACACCACATCCTGCGCAAGGGCCGAATTGGCGAAGTTGCCCGTGGCCACCTGCGTCCAGGTGGTACCGTTGGTACTTACGTGTACCTGGTAAGCGTTGATGCGGCCGTTGGCACTGTTCTGACGGGGAAGGTAGTTGAGCTTGGTCACGTTGTAAGTGCCGCCCAGGTCAACTGAAACATAATGCGGAAGTGCGGCTACACCGCCGGAATATTTGGTGTGCCATATCGTGCCGCTGTTGCCATCAATCACATTGGAAGCGGGTGCTGATTCCGAAGCGGTTTCCTGGCTGCTGAAACCATGAATGGCATATTGCGTACGCGGAATGATGGCCTGGCATGGCTCGCAGGTATTTGGCAGCACCTTTATAAAATTGGTGAGCGTTTGGGAATGAGTGCCATACTGATCCGTTACCGTTAAGGATACATTGTAACTTCCCGGTGTTGCACCGGTATAACTGACCAACGGATTTTCAGCAGTAGAACTGGACGGACTACCGCCCGGAAAACTCCAGGAATAAGTAACCGAAGTGCCACTTTTCACCACACTGTAATCACGGAACTGGACCGAACCCGTAGTGGTACAACTGATGGTATCAC
>CAMLPA010000655.1 GCA_946481605.1 uncultured Flavihumibacter sp.
TATTGATTCACTCATTTCAAGTACTACGAATATAAAAATTTATGGCTGCCGAAGCTCATGCTTCCTGCAATTCCTGCTTTACCAATTCGCTGATCATACCATTAAAAATAAAGTGGTGAAAAGGAAGTACGCTGTACCAGTATAGTCTTCCCAACAATCCTTTGGGCCTGAAGGTGGCGGTCTGGAACAGGTAATAGCGTTTTTCTTTTTCCATAATCTGGAATTCCAGCCAGGCTTCTCCCGGAAGTTTCATTTCGGCATACAGCAGCAACCGGCGGTTTATTTTATCGGCAATGATCACCCGCCAGAAATCGAGGGCGTCGCCGCGTTCAATCTGCAATGCACTGGTGCGACCGCGCCGGAGCCCCACACCACCAAATGCTTTATCAATGAAGCCACGCAGCTTCCAGAGCCGGTTGCCATAATACCAGCCCTGCTCGCCGCCGATGCGCCATATCTTGTCCAGCACCAGGTCGGGATTCCCGGTGATCTCGCGGTGACGGGTATCTTTAAAACATCCGAAAGTTGGTACCTCAATGTTGTTGATGATGACCGGACTGGTATTGAAAGCGCTGAAAGCATCCTTCCAACTGCTGATCACTTCATTCTGTTCAATCTTCTGAAAAGCCAGTTCCACAGCTTGTTTGTAAGAAAGCAGTGTAATGCCCAACCGCTCCGCAAGGTTGTTCGGGCGACAGGTAACATCCACCTTCATGCTGTTCACCAGGTTAACGGCCAGCGGGTAGGAGGTGGAGGTAACAAAATAAAGCCAGTAGCTGGACAGGCGGGGTGTCATAACAGGCAAGGTGATGATATGGCGTTTCAGCCCGCGCACTTCGGCGAATTGCTCCAGCATCTGCTGGTAGGTGAGAATCTCCGGGCCACCAATGTCATAATCTTTGTTGAAAGAGGCCTCATCCATAATTACGCCGGTCAGGAAGGCGATCGCGTTCCGGATGGCCAGGGGCTGGCATTTCGTGCGTAACCATTTTGGGGTAATCATCACCGGTAGCTTCTCCACCAGGTCGCGGATGATCTCGAAGGAGGAACTGCCTGAACCTACGATAATACCCGCGCGCAACACCGTTACCGGGATACGGCCCGCACGTAAAATATTCTCCACCGCGAAGCGGGAAGAAAGGTGCTTCGACAACTGATCCGCATTTACAATACCGCTCAGGTAGATCACCTGTTTGCAACGCGTGTTTTCAACAAGTTTGAGGAATGCCTTCGCCGCCTGTTGTTCGGCCGCTTCAAAATCAGCGCCTTCCCGCATGGAATGTACGAGGTAGAAGGCCACATCAATATCCGCAGGGAATTTCAGGTTGGAAACATCTCCTGAAAAATCCACTTCCAGCACATTGATTTCATTCCCGGGGTAATTAGACTCAAACCTTTGCCTGCTGCGCACGCAACAGGTAAGCCTGAATTGCTGTTCCAGCAATACCGGGATCAGTCTTTGCCCGATGTAGCCATTGGCGCCTGTAACAAGAATATGCATACACCTGTATAACCGTTTAATGCGGGAAATGTTAGCTTTTCAGGCCATCATTTTAAACACCTGCACGTTTGCTGTAACCGTATGCTTTTTTAGCACACTTGTTCCAGAAACTGAAAAAGGAGGGGAAATAGCCGGTGGTTTGGGGGAAGAGCCAGTCGCGGGCATGGATTGTTCCGCTGTAATGCCGGGTGGTGGGGTGTTCTTTGTAATGAAATCCACGCTGGTTCCCAATGGCGCACAAGGCATCAAATTCTCCACAAAATAACTTGATGTCAGGAATGTTCCGCGCCAGTTCCAATATGAATGCCATTGTTTTGGGGCTTACCGGGTAACGCTCAAAAAAAGAGGGTTCCAGCAACAATACACGGTTGGCTTGTTCTGCTGTTCCCCAGGCCGGATCAAGGTTGTAGAAGTTATAGATGTAAGTGGGCAGTTCATTGTTGAGCGTGATGCCGGGTGTTTCCGGCAGCAGGGTAGCGGGTGCAGGAAATTCAGTAGTAATGGGAAGGTCTGGCGCTAAATGATGCAGTTCGTCGTAAGAAACATCCAGTAAAGTGCCACTTTGCGCTGTACCACAGTACTTATTGATATTCTCCTGGTTGGCGAAATACTTTTTAGCGCTGAAGCTTCCGGCCACCCATTGCCAGCTCAGCGTATTGCTGGCGTGGTCGGCATCCAGCAGGTGGTAATACATCCAGCGGGCGGGCAGTAGCCAGTGGCTGCCCGCGATATTACAGGCCAGAGATGCCACATACATCCGAAGGTGGTTGTGGAGATAACCGGTTTCATACAATTCGTTTATCCCGGAATCAACGGCGTTGATACCGGTGTTGGCCGATGTGATCATCAGCGGGATGCCTTTGTTCCGGACCGACGGCTGCGGTCGTCTGATGTCCGCATCTATACCGTCGCCCAGTGCGATCCAGACTTGTTGAAAGTAATCGCGCCACGCGAGTTCTTTCAGGAGTGGTTCTATTTCATGAAAGTCAAATCCCCTTGCAAGTAGCTTTTCGGCGACCATCCTGGTGGAAATGACGCCACGGGAAATATAGGGCGACA
>CAMLPA010000656.1 GCA_946481605.1 uncultured Flavihumibacter sp.
CAAGGTTACGCCGCGCAACAACGTGAACCTCAACAACTTCTTCAGAGGTATTTACATCTTTCAGTTGAAAGACAAAAACGGACGCGTACTGGAAAGCGGTAAGTTCCAGGTGGCGAAATGAGTGAAATTTTGGATTTTGAATGAGGAATCACCATCCGCTCAATAATTCAAAATCCAACATTCAAATTTTAGAATTGAAAATTCCTACCGCACCTCCACAATCAAAAACTTCAGGTAATTCGTATTCTCCATACCCCAGATGATCGGGTGATCGGAGGCTTGCGCCTGGAAAGTAACCTGTCTCAATTTCTTCCGGGCATCTTTGGCTGCCATTTCGATGGTTTGAAGGAAGAGATCGGGCTGCACCAGGTTGGTACAGGAAGCTGTAACCAGGAAACCTCCGGGTTTCACCAGCTTCATGCCCCTCAGGTTGATTTCTTTGTAACCGGTAATGGCTTTTTGAATATTTTCCCGGCTTTTAGTGAAAGCGGGCGGATCGAGCATCACAACATCGTACTGGCGACCTTCTTTTGCCCAGAGTTTCAGTACATCGAAGGCGTTCACGGCATCAAACTTACAAACATCCTGCAGGTTATTCAGTTCTGCGTTCTTCCTGGCCTGCGCCACCGCGTTTTCAGAAATATCCAGTCCCAGAACAGATTTTGCGCCGTAATGGGCGGCATGGAGGGAAAAGGTTCCGGTATAACAGAATGCTTCCAGCACATCTGCGTCCCTGACAATATTTCGGATGGCCCGACGGTTGTCCTGCTGATCCAGGAAGTAACCGGTTTTTTGCCCGTTGAGAATATCTACATGGAATTTGAGCCCGTTTTCGTTGATCACAATGTTCGTATCGAATTCGGGGGAAAGAAAGCCTTTCTGTTGCGGCATACCTTCCAATTCGCGCACCGGCACATCGTTTCTTTCAAAAATACCCTTGGGGGAAAATATCCGGTTCAGAGCGGAAACGATGGCGGGTTTCCAAAGGTCCATACCCAGTGAGAGGGTCTGGATCACGAAATAATCGTTGAATTTATCGACAATAAGCGCGGGCAGAAAATCGGCTTCGCCAAATACCAGGCGACAATTCTCCTCATAACCCAGTTTTTTCTTGTAATTCCAGCAATCGAGGAGGCGGTTATAAAAGAATGCCTCGTTGATCTCTTCTTTGGGATCACGGGTTAAAAGCCTTGCCACAATCTGGCTTTGCGGGTTAGCATACCCTCTTCCTACAAACTTTTTATCGTGAAAATATACTTCAACCGTTGCGCCAGGTTCAATATCTCCGTCCACTTCATTTACTTCATTGGCGAATATCCAGGGATGCCCGTTGGCGATGCGGGTAGTGATCTTTCTTTTGAGAAACAGTTTTGTCATGCCGCGAAGATACAGATACCCCGCCAATTTGTCTTTCCTTCTCCCATTGGCAAAACTTTTGACAGTTGTACCTTTGCAAGAATTTTCAGGCCAGGCCTGAACGAACACCTGCTATAATTTGGAAGAAATATGGAAGAAAAACAACAAGAGAACCACGTTCCTGAGACTGAAATGGACATTAACGCGGATGCCGATGTAAGCGGAACAGCCCACCTGACCGAGCCCGTTGCCGAAGGCAGTGAACTGGAAAAGCTGAAAGCTGAAGTAGAAGAATTGAAGGACAAATACCTGCGCCAGGCAGCGGAATTCGATAATTTCAGGAGAAGGACCGCCAAGGAAAGAATTGAACTGATGCAGACCGCCGGAAAAGAAGTGATTACCGAAATGCTGGAAGTGCTGGATGATTGCGACCGTGCCCAGCAACAGTTCGCCAACCAGCAGGACGCGGAATCCGTTAAACAGGGCATCGGCCTTATTTTTACCAAATTAAGGAACAAACTGACCGCCAAAGGACTGAAACCCATGGAAACAAAAGGTACCGACTTCGATGCCGACAAGCACGAAGCCATTACCGAAATACCCGCCCCCACCCCGGACATGCAGGGAAAAGTGATAGATGAAGTGGAAAAAGGTTATTACCTGAACGATAAGATCATCCGCTTTGCCAAAGTGGTGGTTGGAAAATAATAAAAGCTGAAAAAACTGTATGGCAAAGAGAGATTACTACGAAGTACTCGGTGTATCCAAAGGCGCCTCCGCGGATGAGATTAAAAAGGCTTACCGCAAGGTAGCCATGCAATACCATCCCGACCGCAACCCCGGTGATAAAGAGGCCGAAGAAAAATTCAAAGAGGCCGCGGAAGCCTATGAAGTGCTGAGCGACAACGATAAAAAAGCCCAATACGACCGCTTCGGCCATGCAGGCATGAGCGGAAACGGACGCGGTGGCTTCGGCGGTGGACATGGCATGAACATGGACGATATCTTCAGCCAGTTCGGCGACATCTTCGGCGAAGACATGTTCGGCAGTTTCTTTGGCGGCGGCGGTGGCGGAAGGAGAAGTCGTGGTACCGGCACACGTGGCAGTAATCTCCGGATCAAACTCAAACTTACTTACGAAGAGATCGCAAAAGGGGTTACGAAGAACATCAAAGTTAAAAAATACGTTTTCTGTACCAC
>CAMLPA010000657.1 GCA_946481605.1 uncultured Flavihumibacter sp.
AATCCGGACTTCCCGTCAAAGGAATCATCAGGAATACCATCTTCGAACAATTCGTAGGCGGTGAAACACTGGAGCAAACCGCCAAAGTCGCCGATAAACTCGGTGCCTACCATGTGCAGGTGATCCTGGATTACGGCGTAGAAGGAGGGGAAGACGGGGAACATGGATTTGACCACGCTACCGACGAGTTCATCCGGGTGATTGAATACGCTGCCACGCAAAAGAATATACCCTTCATGAGCATTAAGGTGACCGGCTTTGCCAGGTTCGCCCTGCTCGAAAAACTGGATGCCGCCTCCGGCGATAAAAGCGGTTTTGAAGGAACCGTCCATACAGAGGCGCTTACGCCCGAAGAAAAAGAAGAATGGAACAGGGTGGTGGCGCGCATGCAAAGGATATGCGCCGCCGCGGCTGAAAAAGGAATCGGCGTACTCGTGGATGCAGAAGAATCATGGATACAGGACCCTGTAGATGCGCTCACCATGCAGATGATGGCGCTGTTCAATACACAAAAGGTAGTGGTGTATAATACGATTCAGTTGTACCGCCACGACAGGCTGCAATTCCTCAAAGACAGTCACCATACAGCAAAGGGCAGGAACTTCCTGCTGGGCGCGAAAATCGTACGCGGCGCTTACATGGAAAAGGAACGGAAACGCGCCGCTGAAATGGGCTATGTTTCTCCCATTCAACCCAGTAAAGACGCCAGCGACCGGGATTATAACCTCGCGCTCGAATATGCCATCGCGCACCTCGAAGAAATTGGACTCATAGTGGCCTCTCACAACGAATACAGCAACTTATACGCGACCAAACTGCTGGAGCAGCGTGGATTGCCGATGGACCATCCCCATATTCATTTTTCGCAATTGTATGGGATGAGCGATAACATCACGTTTAACCTGGCGGAAGCCGGTTGTCCGGTGAGCAAATACCTGCCGTTCGGTCCCATTGAAGATGTGATCCCTTACCTGATGCGCAGGGCTCAGGAAAACAGTTCCGTATCGGGGCAAACCGGTCGGGAACTGGGCCTGATCAAAAAAGAACTGCAACGGAGAAAATCAGCCAAATAAATAAGCGATATCTTCTTCCGTAAGTTTTTTGATGAAACCGGAATCTTCACTGATGAGCTCTTCAGAAAGGGATTTTTTCCTTTCCTGGAGGTGTAATATTTTTTCTTCTACGGAATCGCGGCAGATCATTTTGTAGGCGAATACTTTTTGTTGTTGCCCGATGCGGTGCGTCCGGTCGATGGCCTGTTGTTCCGCGGCGGGATTCCACCAGGGATCCACGAGGTACACATAGTCGGCCGCAGTAAGTGTAAGCCCCACGCCGCCTGCTTTTAACGAGATCAGGAATACCGGGTGGTCATTAGTTTCCTGGAACTGTTTCACCAGCAGTTGCCGGTGTTCCGCCTTCGTTTGTCCATCAAGGTAAAGGAACGGGATGCCCTGTTCTTCCAGTTTCTGCGCGATCAGTTTCAGCATACCGGTGAATTGGGAAAACACAAGCGCCTTGTGGCCTTCGCCGATTTCGTTGAGGGAGCGGAGCAACTCTTCCATTTTTACAGGGGTATCTGTAATATCTTCATAACCCGGCACCAATTGCGGTGCGTTACATACCTGGCGCAACCTTGTAAGGCCTTCCAGAATGTACACGGTATTCGAGCCAATACCTTCTTCTTTTACCTTTCCCAGCAAAGTGTTCCTGTATTGTTCCTTCACGGTATCGTATATGCGTTTTTGGGCTTCCGTCATTTCACACCACTGGATGATTTCTGTTTTGGCCGGAAGATCGGTAGCTACCTGTTCTTTTGTCCTGCGGAGCAGGAACGGATGAATCAGTTTGCGGAGTTCGGCGGTACGTCCTGCATCCCCGAACTTGTCGATCGGTTGAACGAACAGGTCGCGGAACGCGGCTTTGTTGCCGAGTAGTCCAGGGTTGATGAACTGCATCTGGGTATAAAGATCCATGGTATTGTTCTGGATCGGTGTACCGCTCAGGATAATACGGTTCCGCGCATTCAATTGTAATACGGCCCTTGCGGTGAGGGAATCAGGGTTTTTGATCACATGACTTTCATCCAGGAACACATACCCGAAACCATGCTGCATGAATTTGGCAATGTCGGAACGGATGGTGCCGTAACTCGTAATCACGATGCCGTGTTCTTCCGATTCTATGGTGGAAAAACGCCTTTCTGCACCGTGGTAAATCGTGTATGTGACGTCCGGTGTAAACTTTTTAAGTTCGGCTTCCCAGTTGTACATCAGTGATGTGGGACAAACCACCAGGTGTTTTTCTCCCGGATATTTTTTCAGTAAGAAACGCAGAAAGCTGATGGTCTGTAATGTTTTCCCCAATCCCATATCGTCGGCGAGGCAGCCGCCCCATTGGGCTTCGTCGAGCAGGCAGAACCATTCGAAGCCGGCTTTCTGGTAGTCGCGCAGGTTGGCTTTTACTTCGGCCGGAACCTGGAACACGGTACCCGGTTGTTGCTGGTGTTGCTGCCATTTTACCGTAAAATCTTTTTTCAGAATGGGTTTTTCTCCCG
>CAMLPA010000658.1 GCA_946481605.1 uncultured Flavihumibacter sp.
ATTTTTATATGAACAAACTCAACGGGATCATTCTTCTTACCGGGTTAACGTTGTCCGCAACGGCCCAGCAAAAGAATTTTCTGTACATACAATCCGATAACGGTCAGCCTTTTTATGTGAAGAAAGGCGCTGAAGTGCTCAGCTCAAGTGTGCATGGTCACCTGGTGGTCTCCGATCTTACAGATGCTGAGGTGGAATTCCGTATGGGGTTTCCGAAGGGAGAAGTGCCCGAACAGGCGTTTGCCTATCGTTCCGGTGGGAAGGATCAGGGCGTGGTGCTGAAAAACTTCGGGGAAAAAGGGTGGGGGTTGTTTAACCTCCAGACACTTGCGGTAACATATTCGGGCAGTGTTGGCACCATAAAGCAGGGTGGCAATATGGTGCAAGAGTATGGCGAAGCCAAAACGGATACCTTACCAGGCAATACAGGTGGAAAAATGGCGCGTCCGGGTGGATTCATCGACCGGCTGGCGCTGGTGGTGGATGATCCTTCGATCCGGATAAAACCTGAAATACCCGTGGTGAAGAAAGAAGTGGTAAAGCAGGAGGTGGTGAAGCAAACTCCCCCGAAAGCTGATTCTGCTGTAGTAGTGAAAAATACGTCACTTCCTGATAAAGTGGAGGCAGAAAAGAAAACGGAAACTGTAGTCAAAACTAATCTTGGGGTAGAGAACAGTGTTGCTGTAGATAGTGCGCAGGTGGTTCAGTCAGATAAAGCGCAGGTGAAAACACAGGAGAAAAAAGAGGAAAAAACGGAAGAAATAAAAGGTGCTCCGGTTTTATTGAAAAGTAACGTGGTCAAAAAAAGCATGACGAAGCTGGACTCCGGCCACATGGGTATATTTATAGATGAGTATTCCGATGGGAAAAGGGATACTATTAAAGTATTCATTCCCCAGGATGGATTGGATGCGCCCGTTAAGGAGGAAGTAGTGCCGGCTTCAGATAAGAAAGAAACGGTGTCATTCCTGGACTTCTCGTTGAAAAACGGTGAAGGAACCGGTAAAAACAACACAGACTCTACCGTTAAAATACAGGTTGAAACGGATTCCGCCAACGCTTCAGGAGAAGATTCCGTGCAGGCAGTGGTGGATTCCGTGGTGGCAATAGTAGATTCGGAAATAACAACGGATAGTGCGGTCATGGAAATAGTTGACACGGCCGTTGTATCCGTGGATACCACCATTGCGGTGAAATCCCTTGGTGCATCCGAGGCCGATATGCTGCAGCTCAGAAGAAAAATGGCCGCTGAAACAACGGAAGACGATATGGTAGATGTGGCCCGGAAGGAGTTCAGGAGAAAAAAGTATGCGGTGGCGCAGATCAGGCACCTTGCTGCCTTATTCCTGAAAGAGGAGGGACGTTATGCGTTCCTGGACGCGGCTTACGGCAACGTAACGGATAAGGAGCAGTTTTCCTCACTGGAGGACCTGCTGAAAGAGACCTATTACATCAATCGATTCAAAGCCCTGGTGGGTAAATAGCTTCAGATGGGCAGATATTTCGTGGAAGTGGCCTATAAGGGAACGCACTACAGCGGTTTCCAGGTGCAGGAGAATGCGGTATCCATTCAGGCTGAAGTAGAAAAGGCCCTTGCAACCCTGCACCGCAGACCTTTCCAGCTTACAGGTTCCTCGAGAACGGATGCTGGCGTCCATGCCCTGCAGAATTTTTTCCATTACGATGACCCGCTGCCGCCACATGAACAGGTATTGTACAAAGTGAATGCGATCCTCCCCCGTGATATCGTGGTGAAGAATATCGTAGCGGTGAATGAAGAAGCGCATAGCCGTTTTCACGCGGTTTCAAGAACTTACAACTATCATATATATAATAAGAAGAACCCTTTTCTGGACGATAGGGCCTATTTCTTCCCGTATCCCTTAGATATGGATAAGTTACAGGCTGCGGCCGGGTTGTTGAAAACACACCGGAACTTTCAGTCTTTTTCCAAACGGAATACCCAGGTTAAAACGTTCCAGTGCGAGTTGTTTGAATCGGACTGGATACAGGGAGATGATACCCTGGTGTACCGTGTGAAAGGGAGCAGGTTCCTCCGCGGAATGGTGCGTGGATTGGTGGGAACGATGTTACAGGTAGGAAGAGGCAAGATTACATTAGAAGAATTCAATGAGATTATACTTTCTTTAGATTGTACCAAAGCTGATTTTTCCACGCCTGCAAACGGACTTTTCCTGATGGCAGTGGCTTATCCCGAAGGATTCTTTAAAAATCCGCAATAAGGGCATCTATGCTGAAACCCTTGCCTATACGGCGTTTCAGTGGTGTGCACATGCAGCTTTTCAAACTTTCTTTGAAAAAATACGCGCTGAAATTTGGAAGGAAATGAAATCGGCTTATCTTTGCCGCCCGGTTCTGAAAAACGAACCACGCTCTTCGAAAGACGGATGGAAAAAAGGAAAGAAAATTCCGAAATAAATTTTGGAACTTGATTAAAACTTGCCTTATCTTTGCAATCCGCTTTTGAAAAAAGCACAGTAGTTCTTCTCTTACAGGCTTCAAAAAATCACCACGAATTAAGGCTGAAAAAAAA
>CAMLPA010000659.1 GCA_946481605.1 uncultured Flavihumibacter sp.
GCGGCGATCCTGCCTGTTACTTCCAGTCTTTCAGCAATTTCCTGTCCGGCCAGGCTTTGTTGCATGGCCGTTGAAAAACGCTTAAATGAAGCTTCCACTTCGTTCCTATTTTCGGCCAATGCTTTGGGATTGGCTCTTTCTTTGAACATATTGATCGCCACATAAGAACCTGGGTTATTTTTAATGAAAGCCAGTGCCACACTGTCTTCCTGCGCCCTAAGCCTTTCGTGCAATGCCCGTGCACGCGCCATTCCTACTGAATCTTTCGCTTCTCTTGATTTTCCGATCTGCAAAACTGCCTCCACCTGCTTTTCTTTAAAGGGGCGCTGCGCCTTCTTTAACGCTATCAATTCCATAGTTGAGCGGCCGCCCTTCACTTTCGCGACCGACATGCCTTTTCCTTCTAACTGAACTGTTCCTTTTTCCAGGTACACATCGGTTCGGTTCACAGGTGGCGCCAGCATTTCGGCCAGCGTGGGCTTTTGGGCCGGTTTCATTTTCACCGTCAGTGTGCCCTGCACCGGTTCGGCCACCACACCTTTAAAACTGAATGTGCCGTTCTTCAGAAAAGCGCTATCCGTATGGTATTTGCCGCCATCCACATAGTTGAGTGTAACCTTTGCACCTTCCAGGGATGGATCGGTGAGTTTTCCTTTTATTTCGAAAGATTGTTGTGCCTGTAATGAGGCAGCAGACAATAATAACGCGGAAAAAATGATTGTATTTTTCATAATTGTGGGGCCTCACCCCGCCCCCTCTCCTGCAGAGAGGGGCATTGTTTATTGTAATCGAATTGTGTTTACTTCAAAGAAAATCAGCATAATAAAACTGCGCTCACGTTGCGCCGTAGCGCCGTTGCGGGAAATAAGAAAAACTTCATGCAAAAGGTATCTTGCCAACCAATTAATGCCTTGCGTCTGCGAGGCACGAAGCAGTGCCCCCTTGCGTTGCGAAGTGCGCAGCACAAAGCAATTGCGGGAAAGAAGATATAAATACTTCTCCCATCTAAAGGCCGTAGCGCCATTGCGGGAAATATTTCCATTTATCCCTGCGTGCAATCAGTTCACTGCCCTCCAGTTCATGTTCTTCACCTTCACCAGCCCGCTCCAGGAAGCGCCAGCCGTGAGTTCCACCACATTGGGATCGCTCCCGACATTGTAGCGGCGAAGGGTTCCTTTCGTTTGTGCATTGTAGGTAGCTACATACAGGGCATTGGTAAGGTAATCCACCTGCGTATCAAATTTCAGCATCGTGATCTCGCCCGCATCAATATCCGGGAACTGGTATATTTTTTCGTTCCCGGTATTGTAGTCATAAGCGTACAGTTTGTTGTTGGCCACATAAAACACCACGGTACGCCGGGAAGAGAAAGCATAAAAAGTTGCTTTATCGAAATCGGTGGCCATGGGTTTTACGGTATAAAAATTCCGCTTTGCGGGGGCTGCACCGTTCGCATAGAACTTGTAGATGAATGTCTGGCCGGAATTATCTTTCAGGATAGCGAAAGAGTTTCCGTTGGTGGAACCGCCGTCGGTATTGCGTGTATTTTCAGCATATACCAGTTTGCGTCCTGTACCCGATTGGTTCCAGGGAAAAATATCGGTCGGATTATCTTTGAGGGTAACTGAAGACGTATTCAGGATAAACGAGCTGTAGTTCATAAACCGGTCGTTATCTGTATCGTACCATACCATGGAGCTCATGCTTCCGATCGGGTAAAGCATATATGGCGCGGCTTTGAGCCTTACGTTCATATTTTCTTTATCCCGGTTTACAGGATTGGCATAGAAATCTCCGCCGTTCAATGAAAGGTAAGCAGCGAAAATACTTCCATCATCACACATCATGGCTCTTACAAAATTACTGCTCACAGCTCCGCCGATATCCCTTATTTGCGGGGCCATCAGGATAGGATTCAGTTCATCTTTGTTGATGGGATCGGTGGTGTACACCAGCCGTCCGAACCTGTTAGCGGGCAGGGCTTTCATGGTGAGCCGGTCGAAGTAATAACTTCCGGAACCCGTCATGGCCCAGAGCTTCATGTAACTTGCGCTGCCACCTGTGTGCAATACATTCAGGGGTGTTTTCAGTACAGGAAGTCCGCTCTGGGAAAGAATACCTTTTACGTGAACGGTATCCACCACCATGGAGAGCATTTCCACTTCAGCGTTGCCGTTTTCATCTTCCCCAATCAGCATCCAGCCTCTTGAATAAGGTGTTCCCACATTAAAGTTGGTCCTGGCTTTCCATACCACGCCTGTTGTCTGATCCAGCACCCGGAAATGCAGTTGGTAATTATCCGGAGGAAGTTCAATAGCATAATCCAGCACAGCATCGGTTCCGATGGTGTCGATTACTATGGTACTTTTCATCACGATCCAGTAGTAGCTGAACTTTCCGGCATCGCCGGGATTTATACTCATGCTGATCGTGGGTTCGATGTGCAGTTTGTCGATGCCGGTCATCCCGGCGTAAGCAGTTCCGATATCCGAAATGGTGATTTCATTGATATCCTTGTAATCGTAGTTTCCCTTATCCTTGTAACAGGCTG
>CAMLPA010000660.1 GCA_946481605.1 uncultured Flavihumibacter sp.
GTTAGCCTGCCGAATGCCGCACAAACCATCTGTTCAGGAGAAACCGCTGTTTTCAGTATCACTTCTTCTTTAGCCAATACCAACTTAAACTGGTCGGTAACCGGGGGATTACCTGCTGGTATTTCTGGTGTTTCATCTGGAAATATACCGGCACCGGCCACCGCCATTTCCCTTACGTTTACCAATACTGGCAGCACGGGCCAAACCCTCAGCATACAGGTTGTGCCCGTTAACCCCGCACAGAATGCCTGTGCCGGACCACCCGCTGTTATTCAGCTTACCGTGAATCCGATCTCGGCAATACCAGTTATTGGCGATACCCTTAAATATTGTCAGGCCAGTGCCGCGGCACCACTTACCGCCGGTACCGCACCGGGCCACCGCCTGATATGGTACGATGAAAACGGACAATTATTACCTGCCGCTCCCAAGCCCTCCACGGCGATTCCCACTCAGATTGTTTATTATGTAAGCCAGGTGAACGCGTACAGTTGTGAAAGCCCCAAAAAGAAAGTGGTTGTGGTAATTAATGCAACACCGGTGATCAGCTTTGAGGCGATCAGGGACCCCACGGATTGTGGTATGCCATCCGGGGCGGTTCTGCTTACCATTAATAGTATCAACACTTCCACACCCATTGGTAATGCTGCTTTTGAGATTTATTACAACAAAAATCATTCAAACACTGTAACAGGTCCGGTTATGGGCAGCACCAATGCCGCAGGCGAACTGAGCATAGCGCTTGCAGCAGGCACTTATACCAATGTAAGGGTGTTATTGAATGGCTGTACTTCCAATACCCTTGCAGGCCCGTATGAATTGAAAGACCCCACCCCGCCCGGAAAACCAGCCGCGGGATACAATACAAATCTTTGCAGTAATGATACGCTCCGGCTTACGGCTTTGTCGGTGCCCGGCGTGTTGGGCAATGGCAATCCCAATGGAAGCGTTCCCGTTACCTATGTTTGGGCGGGTCCTGCTTTTGGCAACAACAGTTATACTACATCTGGCAGCAGTATAGCACTGGCTCCGCCATTGGAGCAGAAAGCCGGATTCTATGTGGTGTACGCGATGCAAGGAAACTGTCGTTCAGTAGAAACCAGTTTTACGGTTACGGTTAAGCAGGCGCCTTCCAAACCAGTTATCGTTACCAGAACCCCGCTTTGCGCAGGGGATGATTTACCACTCCAGGCCAACAGTAGTATGCCCGGAAATAATCCGCAGCTTAACTATACCTGGACCGGACCGGGCCTGAGCATTCCGGTAAATTCACAGAACACAGACATTAACAACGTTACGGTCAACGACGGCGGTTTGTACACCATTACGGCTGCCTCACCGGCCACCGGTTGCAGTGCACAAACAGACACTTTAATCCGTATTGGTAATTACCCCGAAATCAGGTTGTTTCCCGGACTGGTAACTGCGCCAACAGGAACACTATTACCGTTGAAGCCCCGCATACTCAACAGCAATGCGCCAAATGTGTTGCCCATTCAGTCGTACACCTGGACACCTTCCACCGATATCACCTGTTATGGCAATGGTTGCGACAGCGCAGTGGCCACCGTGAAGCGGGATGTTTGCTACCAGGTAAAAGCCACCAATATTTACGGCTGCAGCGATACCGCCAGCATTTGCATCAAAGCTTTCTGCGAGAATGCGCAGGTATTCATACCCAATGCTTTTACGCCGGATGGCGACGGAAAGAACGATATTTTAATGGTAAGGGCCACCGGCATCGCCTCCGTAAAATCGTTCCGCGTCTTCAACAGGTATGGAGAAGTCGTTTTTGAGAAGTACAACTTTCCGCCCAATACACCGGCTTATGGATGGAGCGGCACCATTAAAGGGAACATTGGGATACCCGCTGTTTACGTGTACACGGCAGAGGTAGTTTGTGAAAACGGCACCGTGTATTCCTATCATGGCAACGTAACATTATTGCGCTAAAACAACCGGACATGAAACCTTTTTAAAATCAGTACTGCTCATCATATACAGTTTCAACGGGAACACCGGCTTTGCCCAGGATATCCATTTTTCTCAGTTTTATGAAATGCCCATGTTGCGCAATCCAGCCCTCACCGGCATGTTCCTCGGCGATATAAAAGTAGGTACCGCTTACAGAATGCAGTGGAACGGCATCACCGCACCTTACAAAACAACTGCCATTGGCGCGGAATTCAAGTTGCCCTCAGATGAAAATAAAGCGTTGCGTTTAAGTACGGGAGTGCAACTGGACCGTGATGTGGCGGGCGATTCAAAGCTCAGTAAAACGCAGCTCATGCCCGTTTTAAATATGCACTTTCCCATTCGTCACGATGCAAACTCCTATGTGTCCCTCGCATTTGGGGGTTCGGCCGTACACCACAGCTTTGACAGGTCCAAGCTTACATTTGACGACCAGTTTGTAAACGGCGCGGTTACAGGCAGCTCCGGCCAGACATTTAATTTCAGCAACCGTAGTTACTTTAACGGCGTAACGTTAGGACTTTCCTACAATTATGGTGGCCTCGATGCTACGGACAGCCGGTACTACCTGGGCGC
>CAMLPA010000661.1 GCA_946481605.1 uncultured Flavihumibacter sp.
CCACGAATGCATCGTTGATGGCCCAGGTAACTTTTGCGGTAACGTTATAAACGATCATTATAAGGCTATTTCAAGGTAAACGGGGCAATGGTCGCTATGCTTTACATCAGGCATAATAGAAGCGCCCTTCAGGCGTGAACGAAGGTCTTCGGTAGCGGTAATGTAATCGATCCGCCAACCTTTGTTCTGCAACCTTACGGTAGGAAAACGCTGGCTCCACCAACTGTAATGGTGCGGCTCCTGGTTAAAATGCCGGAATGTATCGATATAGCCTTCCTCTAAGAACTGGTCCATCCAGGCGCGTTCTTCCGGAAGAAATCCCGAAGACTTTTTGTTTCCCTTCGGATCATGAATATCGATCTCTTTGTGCGCGATATTGTAGTCGCCGCAAATAATAAGTCGCGGATGTTCTTTTCGCAACTCCTGCAGGTACGCCTGAAATTCATCCAGCCATTGGTATTTGTAGGTCTGGCGCTCATCTCCACTTGTGCCCGAAGGAAAATAAGCGTTGATCAGCGTAAGGTCGCCCAGTTGCATCCGGATCACTCTTCCTTCAAAATCGCTTTGCGCAATACCCGATCCTAAAGCCAATTCATCGGGTTTGATCTTTGTGAGAAAAGCGACACCGCTATACCCTTTTTTCTGTGCGGAGAACCAGTAATCGTGGTAGCCAAGTTCCGCAAACAGCGCGTGGTTCACGTTTTCACGGGTGGCTTTGGTTTCCTGCAAACAGATGATATCAGCGGGATCGGTCTGAAGCCATTCCACAAAGCCTTTGTTCATAGCGGAACGAATACCGTTCACATTATAGGAGATGATGCGCAGGTTGTTCATACATTTATTTGAAGCAAATTTAACTACTTAACCGTTTCTATTGTAGTATCTTAGTTAAAGAAGAACCATAGAAAAGAAAGAATTATGAGTCAGAAGCCCAAAGAAGTACTGGAACGCATTATCCCCGCGAAAGAACCGATTTACCTGGAGGGGCCGAAGAGCCGCGGATACGAGTTCATGTTTGCCCTCAAAGTTTTTACCCAGTTCATAAAAGGTTTCCGGACATTACATTTCCTCGGTCCCTGCGTAACCATTTTCGGTTCGGCACGCTTCAAGGAAGATCATCCTTATTATGAGGCGGCACGTGAATTCGGAAAACGTATGGCCGGATTGGGACTCACCACCATGACCGGCGGCGGACCTGGTATTATGGAAGCCGGTAACCGTGGGGCTTTTGAAGCAGGCGGCTATTCGGTGGGTTGTAATATTGTATTGCCTTTTGAGCAGCATTCAAATCCCTATCTCCATAAATCCATTACGTTCGAACACTTTTTTGTAAGGAAGGTATTGCTGGTGAAGTATTCCTACGCGTTCATCATTATGCCCGGCGGTTTTGGTACGTTGGATGAATTTTTTGAGACTGTTACATTGATTCAGACCAAGTCCATCACGCAGTTCCCCATCGTATTATACGGGAAGGAATACCACAAGGAATTAATGGAGCATATTCATGCCATGGCAAAGAATGGCACCATTTCAGAAGAAGACCTGTCTCTCGTGTTGTTAACGGATGATATCGATGAGGCAACCAACCATATTTCAACCTATATCACGGGAAATTACAAGGTAAGGCCGCGCCGCCGCAACTGGTGGATGTTCGAAAAGCGGTAGATATTTATCCTGATTATTATTGTGTAAAAAATACACATTAGTGTGATTTTGTACTAACTTCGGGTGGTATTGCAAAACCATAAATGACTCTCCATGTTAGTACGTAAATGGCTGTTCAGCCTTGTTGGCCTTCTGTTGGCCGTTTCTTCCTTTGCGCAACAATGGCAACTGAATTCACCTTCCGCTGTAACCAGGATGGAATTTAGTCTGGATGAAAGCGGCGTTCCGCGTTACGCGCTTTATTACAAAGGAAAACCGGTTATTCACCCATCGGAACTGGGTGTTTCCCTCAAAGATGCGCCCGCTTTTTCACGGGGCTTTGAAATGGTGTCGGTGGATTCTTCTTTTACAGATGAAACCTGGCAACCGGTTTTAGGGGAAGAAAAGAACATCAGGAACAGGTATAAGGAAATGAAGATCACGCTCCGCGAGCAAGTTTCGCCTGCCCTTTCCCTTGAAATCATCTTCCGTGTTTTCGATGAAGGAATAGGTTTCAGGTATGGCTTTCCGAAGCAGGCGGGCCTGGATAATTTTATTGTTACGGAAGAAAATACCGCCTTCCGGCTTACCGGCGACCACAAAGCTTTCTGGATACCCGGCGACTACGATACCAATGAATTTCCCTACAATACAACCCGGCTCAGTGAAGTAGATGCAAGCGATCCGCGTTTCACGCAGAACATTCATGCGATGACCTTTTATGCGAAGAATGCTGTGCAAACCCCGCTGATGCTGAAAACGGATGATGGATTATACATCAACATTCACGAAGCGGCATTGGTCAATTATCCGGCCATGCAACTACTTGTGAACAAGAAGGAGCATGCACTCCAAAGCACACTGGTTCCCGATGCCCTGGGCAACAAGGCTTACCTCCAGGCGCC
>CAMLPA010000662.1 GCA_946481605.1 uncultured Flavihumibacter sp.
CCTTTTTTCTTGAGTACGCTTTTCAGGTGGTGGAAGATTTCCACGCCCCAGCGCAGCCCTTCGCTAAAGGAAGATGCGCCAACGGGAACGATCATAAACTCCTGGTAATCAATTTTGTTGTCGGCATGTGCACCGCCATTCAGGATGTTCATCAGGGGCATGGGCAGCACGGTGCTGTTCACGCCACCGAGGTAGCGGAAGAGGGGCAGGTTGCTTTCGAGCGCTGCGGCTTTGGCCACGGCCATGGAAACGGCGAGCATGGCGTTAGCGCCGAGTTTGCCTTTATTGTCGGTTCCGTCGAGTTCGATAAGTTTTTTGTCGATGCCGGCCTGGTCGTTCACGCTCCAGCCGATCAGTTGTTCAGCGATCACTTCATTTACATTCTTCACGGCCTGGAGTACGCCTTTGCCCATGTAAACGGCTTTGTCGTTGTCTCTCAGTTCCACGGCTTCATGAATACCTGTGCTGGCGCCGGATGGTACTGCGGCGCGGCCCATGTGTCCGTTTTCGGTTATTACGTCAACCTCCACGGTGGGGTTACCGCGGCTGTCCAGGATTTGTCTTGCATGAATGTCTGCAATGTAGCTCATGTTGTTGTTGATTTGTTTTGACTAATTTATTGCGGTTTGTTTTGAGCAGTGAGTTCCCGGAAGATGTCTTCCAGTTTTCCGTTTTCGCTTTGCAAAGAAACGATATTCAGGTTGTGCTGCAAAGCCAGTTCAAGGATTTGCTTCCGGAGTTTTTCAGGGCTGGAAGTGGTGAGCAGCCAGGAGTTAGTGTCCGTTTTTTCTGCGGAAAGGGTATCGGGCAGGCGGAGCAGCCATTCAGCTTCCAGGGATTCGCCAAAGCTTACGCGGAGCCGTTGCTGGTCGCCATTGGTATTTTTCAGGTCCGAAAGTGGCGCGTCCGCGACCAGTTCTCCTTTATTAATAATGATGACTCTTTCGCAAAGGGCTTCCACTTCTTGGAGGATATGTGTGCTGAAAAGAATGGTCTTTTGTTGCCCCAGGTTCCGGATCACCTCCCTGATCTCTATAATCTGATTGGGGTCGAGGCCCGATGTGGGTTCATCCAGGATCAATACTTCCGGATCGTGAATCAGCGCCGCAGCCAGTCCCACCCGCTGTTTATACCCTTTGGAGAGCTGGCCGGTTTTTTTATGGCTTTCGGGGGTGAGGCCCGTCATGGCGATCACCGCGTTTACGCGTTCTTTGGTCTTTTTGCCCAATCCATGTACGCCGGCTATAAAGTGCAGGTATTCTTTCACATACATTTCATAATACAGCGGATTTGCTTCAGGAAGATACCCGATTTTCTTCTTTACTTCCAGCGGCTGATCCTGCACGGAAATGCCGTTCACGGTGATTTTTCCGCCATCCGGCTGAAGGTAACCTGTCATCATTTTCATGGTGGTGGATTTCCCCGCGCCGTTCGGACCGAGAAAACCAACGATCTCACCGGGCTTCAGGGAGAAAGAGATGTTGTTGACCGCTTTTTGTGTGCCGTAGTGCTTGCTGACTGCCTCGATGGATATTGACATATTGGTTACTTCTGCTACGAAAATACGGATAGCATCCGTTAAAAAACGGTTGCGGTACCGTGTTTTTCTGTCTTTGAAAATTATGTTACCGCTAAAATCAGGCGCAACTTTGTAAAAACTGAAAGAGATGAGTGAGCAGGAGTTGTATGGATCGATCAGGGAATTGATTGTTGCGGCAAGAGAAAAGACGCTGCGTGCTGTGAATGTATTGTTGCTTCAAACGTATTGGGAAATCGGGAAGTTAATTGTGGAAGAGGAGCAGAAGGGGAAAGCGAGAGGAAGATACAGTGACCGAATTCTGAAAAATATTTCCGGTAAACTTGAGAAAGAATTCGGAAGCGGTTACGCCGAGCGAAGCCTTAGAAATATGAAAGCTTTCCATCAGGCATTTCCAATTCGGTCCGCACTGCGGACCGAATTGAGCTGGACGCATTACCGGTTGATTTCCAGGATTGTAAATCAGAAAGCCCGGAACTTTTATATGGAAGAATGTGTAGCTGGTGGATGGAGTTCCCGAACACTGGAGCGAAACATCAGCAGCGGTTATTTTGAAAGAATAAGCGTTTTACAGGTTCCAAAGGATAGTTCAACACCACCAAAAGCGCATGCCTTCATCAAAGACCCCTATGTCTTTGAATTCCTGGGGCTAACGGCTGATCAGGTTCCGGCTGAAAAAGACCTTGAAACCGCGCTGCTTAAACACCTCCATCATTTTTTAATGGAACTCGGAAAAGGTTTCGCTTTTGTAGCAAGACAACAGCACCTTTCAACAGAGACAGGCGACTTCTATGTAGACCTTGTGTTTTATAATTACTACCTGAAGTGTTTCGTGTTGATCGATCTGAAAAAAGGATGTCTCACCCACCAGGATATCGGGCAGATGGATATGTATGTGCGCATGTACGAAGACCTGAAACGTGCGCCAGATGATAATCCAACCATCGGACTCATTCTCTGTACTGAAAAAGATGAAACTGTGGTGAAGTATTCCGTATTATCCGGTAGTAA
>CAMLPA010000663.1 GCA_946481605.1 uncultured Flavihumibacter sp.
ACCAGGGTTTGCGCAGGGGGAAAGCCAGGTCAAATCTTACCACCAGGATGGAAGCGTCGAACCGGAGTCCTGCACCGGCGCCAACCGCAATTTCTTTGCTCCAGTCTTCGAGGCCGCTGCCCGGTTTTTGCGCGTTCTCTTTTCGGAACCAGATATTGCCGGCATCGGCGAAAATGGCGCCGTTCACCACACTGAACAGCTTGGCCCGTAATTCTGTACTCATTTCGAGTTTCACATCACCGGCTTCGCTGGCCAGCAACTGGCTGCTGGTGGAGTGGTAGCTGCCCGGCCCCAGTGTTCTTGCCCTGAAAGCCCGGATGCTGTTACTTCCTCCGATAAAATATTGTTTTACGAATGGCATCACTTCGGAATTGCCATAGGAAAAGCCGTAGCCCAGTAAGAACCTGTTGGCCCAGGTGGCGCCCTTGCTAAGTTTCCAGTAGTTGCGGAGGTCGGCGGTGAACCTTATGTATTGGGAAAACGGGTTGCCCAGCAACTGCTTCTGCCCCGAGGCGTTTCTTTCTTTCGTAAGCAGGCCCAGCGCGTTACCGGAGAGGTCGATGTTAAAATCCGCGAAGCTGGTGTTCCATCTTTTGGATTCAGCCTGGTTACTGAAACGAAGGGTGTAGGCGGATCCGATGATAAATTGCTTTTCGAAAGACTGCCGCAGCGCGAGGTCCTGGGAAAGAATGGCTTCAAACTCAGGCGTGATGTTCGATGGCAGTACGTAATTGAAGTTCAGCGGAAGGAAGATATGTTCCCAGTAGTTGTTCTGTTTCCAGTTGTAGCCATAATTCCCGCGAACTGCTTTCAGGGTGTAAAGGCCGCTTCTCTTTAATATCTCGTAACCTACCGCCATGCGTGTGTTGGGTACGAAAGGTGTTCTGGGGTTGATGATCCTGAAGGGGGAAATGAAGCGGGGAAAACTGAGTCCCACTTCACCGTTCAGGGTAAGTGACCGGGTGGATAGCTGCGTGGCTCCTCCACCAACCTGGTTCTCGAAACCGCCGCCCAGACTGATGTCCAGCTTTTCCGCCCCGCGCATCAGGTTGCGGTTGATCATACGCAGCGATACTTCCGAACCAATGAAGTTGTTCGATTTACTGTTGCCGTTCAGTTCCAACTGAATCGTTCTTTTAGGATAGGGCGTCAGGAAAAGTGTCGCGTTCAGCAAAGGCTGACCCGGTACCCGTTCGAAAGCCGCCCGGATGAATTTGAAACTGCCCAGACTCACCAGGCGCCGCAACGTGATGTTGTGGGAAGAGCGCCGGTAAATGGAGTCTTCCTTCAGAAACACGGAGCGGTCGAATACGATGGGACGGAAAAGGCTGTCGTCATCTACCAGGCTGAATTCCTTGTATGGGCGAACTTTGTCTTCCTGGATCAGGGAGTCTTTCTCCAGCGAATAATTCGGATAAATGGTCACTTCTTTGATGTGGTAAGGCTGGCGCGCAAGACCAGGTGTTTCGGGCTTCACGGTAACATAGAGGTCCACTTTTCCTTTTAAAGAAGAATCCACTTCTACCAGCAGGTATTCGGGGTTAAAGTAGAAGAATCCTTCTTCTTTCAGGGCCAGGTCGATGCGGTCACGTTCTTCCTTTATTTGATCCAGGCTGAAACGTTCACCGGGTTTTAATACGGATTCATTTCTATAAGTCCGGATGATGGAGGCGACCATGGAACTGTCTTCAGGAAGCACAACCTTATTGATGTGGTAAGCTTCTCCGGCATGAACGGTATAAACGGCTCTGGCTGTTTTTTCAGTTTCTATCGTCTCAAAAAGTGTGGTGGCATTGAAGAACCCATTGTTCTGCAAGTGGTTCCTGAGCACCGCCGCGGTATAGCCTGCCCGCAGTTTACTCAGGAGTACCGGTGGTTCGCCCCATTTTTCACGGAGCAGGTAGTTTAATCCCTTTCCTTTAGGTGGCTTGCCCAGGTTATACAGACTAAGAGGGATGCGCATACCCAGTATTTTCCGGTTGGGAACCGGGCGGATCAGGCCTTCTAACTCCGTTCTCAACAGTTTTTTTCCCTTCGGCTCATCGGTGAATTTCAGGGTGGCACCCGTGTATAATTTCTCGCCCGCGGGCAGTTTTTTCAGGTTGCTGCACGAGGCGAGTAATAATAGTATTGGTATGTAGTATAAGATCCTTGTCATGCGTTATTGTTTGTCATCTTCCTCCTCTCTTCTACGAATGATCTTTTCCTGCCGTGTGCGCTGGAGTATTTCCCTGAAATTGTTGTAATCCATGAAGAGGATAAAGCTGACGCCGGTTTCCACAAACTGCCCTTGTATCACCACATCGTCGTTGTTGCGGCGGTATAGTTTCACGCGGTAGCGGCCATCTCTTGACAACTTGTATTCAATGGAAATATCGCCTGCCAGGTTGCTGGCGTTTTGTGCACCTTCCACACCAATGCTGCTGCCTACGGTTACGGTGGTGCGGTCGTTGAACAGGTTTTTGGACGCACTAATGTTCAGGTCGGTTTGTGTATTCTTGTTGCCGCTGGAATAATCATCCTGCGATTCCAGGTCGAAGTTCAGGT
>CAMLPA010000664.1 GCA_946481605.1 uncultured Flavihumibacter sp.
AATCAAGACAAAGAGTAAGATTAATCAACAGCAGCGACCAGGCTTCCGTTTCTCTTTCCTGCACCGTACAACTCGCAAAGAACGATTACATTGAAGTTTGGGTGGAAAACAACACGGACAATACAGCCGTTGCCGTTCAATCGCTGAACCTGGGGATTAAGTAAGCCGATATTGTGACTTTATTTTAGAAGCAAGTCATAAATTTCATTATCCGCTTATGAAGTATATGCAGCTCTATTCTAATTGGTCAGCAACACACGCAAGGAACTACTTCATAAAAAGCAATTCACAATCAACGTATTAATTACCAGGAATCAACACTTCTTTAATTCAGGCATTCTTTCTCCCAAAGTTCCGGCATCCATAAATCGGTTCATCCACCGTTTCCATTCCCAGGACTATTGGAATATACTTTCAGGCCTCTTTCAACGCGCCATTCATCAAACATCTGCCATCGTATAAAAAGTACCATCAGTTGTACAAATCATTCAAAAAAATCGATCACGGTTTCTATATTTTGAATAACTGTACTTTTGGGTTAAACTTACTGCCTTATGATCCACTACCTGCCGGAAAGCCTGGAAGCGAGTAGTTAATTGCCCTGAAAGGGGAACAACATCCCGATGATAATAGCATCTTCCAAAACTTCCGACCGAAAACACCAGATAACCAATGAGCACCTATAAACTTTGTTTATGAAACTTAAATTGGGTTGGGTCGCGGGTTTTATACTGATTGTACTGAACGGCACATTAGCGCAGGAAAAGCAGCAAACGCAGATCGCTGAATTATTCACCAGCATTGCGGCAGCTAAATCTGACACAGCAAAAGCAACGCTTTATAACCTGCTTGGCACCGCCCATTACGACACCAGGAAAACCAACAAACATGCACTGGACAGTGCGTTATACTGGCAGCGCATGGCTGAAGCAACAGGTGCAGTGGACACCAGTTGCAACGGATACAGAGGCGGAGTGGTCTCTCAGGCTATTCTCCACCTGATCAGGAATGAACATACATTAGCGCACAAAAAAATAAGTTTATTACCAGGCACTTACCTGACTTTCATTTATGCAAGGGTTGCCAATCTGCATGCGGAAACTTACAACAACAAACCCTCCAATTCAGACAGTGTTATTTTTTACAGTCACAAAGTATTGTACTACGCCAGGTTGTATAAGCAGTTGAATTACGAAATCTGGGGACTTAACGCACTGTCTGTTTTTTACCACATGACTGACCGAATTGATGTGGGAAAGCGATACGCGGAAAGCCTGGATTCCATTTACAAAACACAGCATAACCTTGAAAAAAGAGCGTTATTATGGCATAATATCGCTGAGAAAATACCGCATAAGCCGGAAAACTTTGCTGAAAAAACAAGCTGTTTACTCAAGGCAAAATCGCTCCTGGAGCAAACTAAGGAACACGAAAAACTGGCCCATGTCCACATCTATCTCGCAGATATTTACACAGATGAAGGCAGACTTGACCTGGCGATGAGCGCGGCAAAAACCGCAGAGCACATTCTTCGCACTAACGGGTTTAATACCACCTATAAAGTCAGTCCCCGGTTTTACGACATATACCGCATGCAGGGTGATTTTGAAAAAGCATTAGAGCACATGCTGGAAGGGATAAAAGAGGTTCAAAAAAACAAAGGCCGGAATATAGAGCATGCTTACACCAGGCTAGGCATAACTTATTATGAACTGGCTGATTACGAAAATGCCATCAGGGCCTTTGAAATGGGCATCAAGGTATCAAGGGATTCAGGGAAAATTGTACCCGGCGTATTGGTGAAGTGGCATTGCAAAGCGTTATTGGCCAATAACCAAAAGAAAGAAGCGCTGGCGTACACAGAAAGTATCGAGAAAGAGTTTTTATCAAGATATGGGGCGGATGACAAAATGAATCTTTATGAAGCTTATGGCGATTGCTATGATGCATTCGGACAGTTTGAAAAAGCGGAATCTTTCTACAACCGAATGATCGATCCCGCAAGCGGACTTGCACCAGCATGGGTAATGGCACCAAAGCTGGCCCTGGGTAAATTCTATTACCGCAATAAACGTTTCGATAAAACAAAAGCATTTTTTGACGAAGTAATGCAGAACCAAAATGTCGTTCCGGCCAATGTACAGGCCGACATTTCCTACATGCTTTACAAAACAGACTCTGCCAACGGAAATTACCTTTCCGCCATGAACCACCTGAACAGGTACAAATTAATCAGTGATACGATTTTCAACGCGAAGAAAACCAGGCTTATCGCCGAAATAACCACCCGATACGAATTAGAGAAGAAGAACAACGACCTGCTGCTAAAAGACCAGGCCATACTCCGCAGGGAAAAAGAAATTGAGTTACTAACCAGGCAGGGACTTTTGCAAAAGCTGGAAAACGAAAAAAGACTGCGGGATATTCTGGTAAAAGAAAGCAGGATCGAGCTACTGAAAAATGAGGCTGAACTGCAAAAAGCACTTGCTGCCAGCAGGGAAAAAAGTTTAATTCTAAACGACAAAACCATCCGCCTGAACGCCCAGG
>CAMLPA010000665.1 GCA_946481605.1 uncultured Flavihumibacter sp.
CGTACCATTATTTTGGTTGTGCCCAGGTGATTGGTTTTCCCCTGGCTCTCCAACACTTTGTGCTGATCGAGACTGGCATCTACCTTGTTGTCGTAACTGAATGTTTCGTTCAGCGTTCTGTTGCTCACCTTAATGTTTTTTACTTCACCTTTAATTTTCGGTGCTGTTGTATCTCCGATCACCTTAGGTGGAGCAGGCACTTTTTTATTTACTGCCGGAGGCTCAGGTGGTGGTGGTGGCGGAACATACTTTCCATACTTTTTAGTGAACGCTTGCTTTTGCGCGGCACTTGCAAAATCATATACCTCTTTCTTACCATTTTTCAAGGTAACGGTAACTTCTCCATCCGGTGATTTCATTGAAACATACTTCACGTTCGGATTTCTCCTGAAAAAATCCGAAAAAGGATCTTCTCCTGAAAACTCAATCGGGGGTGGCGGGGGCGCCGGCACATCCATTATGGGAGGAGCGGGTGGTGGCGGAGGCTGCATGCCTGCCATACTGCGAAAGGAAAGTACCGTCGCGGCCATCAGTGGCAGCACAAAGAGGAAACGCACCGCATGCACGCGGGCCGTTTTGTTTTTGTTCATCATGGCTATACGTTTTTTAAGGAATGAAAAACCGAATGGCGCCACAAACCGATGTGGCAATCCACTCATTACTTTTAGCAAGAGTAACTGGTATTCTTTAGGGGCAATGCCCTGTTTTAAAACTTCTTCATCGGCAAGGAACTCCAGGTTCTGCCGGATGGCGCTCCGCAACAACCAGGCGAATGGATTGAACCACATCACCAGGCAAAGGAACTCCGCAAGCAATAAATCAACAGTATGTTTCTGGCGCACATGCACGTATTCGTGCAGCAGTATGCGCTGCAACTCGCCATCGGTATGAGAGCCCGGGTTGATGAATATATTGTTGCCGAAAGAGAAATGGCTGGAGCCATCGGGCAATGCGAACACCTTAACCGGACCATCCTGCAACAACACGGCCTTTCTTTTCAGCATGAGGAAAGAACTCACGTTCAAGACCAAGCGCCCCACAAAAAAGATCATCCCCGCCAGCAGTAATACCCCCGCCATCCTTAACGGATCACTGAACAATGAGGTATCTTCCTCACGGCCCATCAACATGCGCAGTTGCTCCAGGTCCAGCAAGGGAACGGCTTCCATCACAACCGGACCAGTAGCGCCCGGTTCCAGGAAATCGTACACATTCAGGAATGGCAGTAAGAAAGACAACAAAGAATACCCCAGCAAATACCACCGGTTCCATTTATAAAAGGTGAGTTTCCGCAGAAACACCCAGTAAAACGTAGTGACTACGGCCAGCGATATCGATAGTTTGATCAGGTACAACAGCATAGCAATAAGTTTATCTGTTCGATTGATGGATCATGTCCAGGATTTCCTTCAACTCCGCTTCGCTGATCTGCTGCTCCTTCGCGAAGAAAGCGACCAGTTCCTTATAAGAATTGTCAAAGTAGTTGCGCACCACGCCGGTAAGGAATTGTTTCTTGTACAGTTCCTCACTCACCAGGGGTTCGTACTCGTACATCAATCCTCGTTTGGTCCCTTTCACATAGCCCTTCTTCTCCAGGTTCTTGATGGTGGAGGTGAATGTATTGTAATGCGGCTGCGGTTCAGGTATCTTATCGAGGAAGTCTTTCACGAAGCCGGTACCCGTTTTCCAGATGGCCAGCATCGCTTCTTCTTCCTGCTTGGTAAGGCGCTCTAACTTTTCCATTTCCGAAGTTTTCGTAAATGTACGAAAGTTTCGGAAATGAAGAAATTTATTTTAGCCTCACCCCGCCCCCTCTCCCCAGGGAGAGGGGCAATGTTCATCTTAGTAGAAGAGATGTATCCCAAAAAAAAGCCCCTCCGGGAACCGGCGGGGCTTGGGTTACCGATGGCGTCGCTTAGAGCGACGACATCGGTTGGGAGCAATAATTATTTAACTAAGTCGAACTTCACACCGAAGTTGTAGCGGGGTTGGTAGAATTCGTTCTGCATGGTTCTGTCCTTGGCACCTTGGTAGTAACGCAAAGACTGGTTGGTGAGGTTGGTGGCTTCACCAAATACGCGCATGCGTGGCGTTACGGCGTAAGAAGCGTTCAGGTCAAGGAAGAACTGTTTGTCGTAGTAACGGTCTTCGAAGGCATCACCTCCGAGTTCATCGATGTAAGCGGCGGTGTAATTGGCGGAAACGCGGGCCAGGAAACGGCTGTTTTCATAAGAAAGTGACGCGTTCACCATGTGTGGCGCGGTTCCGGGCAGGGTTAGACCTGTTCTCAAATCGCCATCGGCATTGTAGATGCCCTTCGCTTTGGATTTGGTGTAGGTATAGTTGGCGTAGATGCCGAAACCTTTCCAGAAGCCGGGGAGGAAATCGAACTGGCGTTGGAGGGCCACTTCAAAACCGTACACCTGCACGTTATCGCCGTTGCGGGGTTGGAAGAAAGTCCAGTCGGTCGCGGCAGGAATCGGGTTGGGTGTAATGTCGGGGAAGGCGGCGGCGAATTTGGTGTTCGTGAAATTCTCGTCGCGGTA
>CAMLPA010000666.1 GCA_946481605.1 uncultured Flavihumibacter sp.
ATAAAGAGAGGGTGTATCAAATACGATACACCCTCTTGCTTCTAAAAACATGTATGAAAATAGCGTCAGTAGGGAAAGTTTCATTTCCTTGCTGTGCTCAAACTGAAAATCACGACTTCAGTTTCTTCACTTCTTCTATCAGTTTTGGCACTACTTCAAAAGCATCGCCCACAATACCATAATCCGCGGCTTTGAAGAATGGCGCTTCGGGGTCTTTATTGATCACCACGATTACCTTACTTCTGTTCACACCCGCGAGGTGCTGAATGGCGCCAGAGATACCGATGGCGATGTACAGGTTTGGCGCGATGGCGAGACCTGTCTGTCCAACGTGTTCGTGGTGCGGGCGCCAGTGTGTATCGGAAACAGGACGGCTGCAAGCCGTAGCAGCATCCAGTGCTTTGGCGAGGTCTTCTACCAGTCCCCAGTTTTCAGGGCCTTTCAAACCACGACCGCCACTCACCACTCTTTCTGCCTCACTCAGGGGGATTTCTCCGGAAACCTTATTGGTGGCCGTTACCTTCACTTTAGGAGCGGGAACATTTACCTGGAGTGTTTCCACCGTAGCGGAACCGCCGGTTTCTTTGATGGCGAAAGCATTCGGGTTCAGCGAAACGATCTTCACAGGCGTATCCACCTGGATGCGCGCGAACGCTTTCCCGGAGAATACATTCTTTTTAACGATAAAAGGAGCAACAGATTCGGGAACCGCAACTGCACCCGCTACCAGTCCGGCTTTCAGCCGTGCAGACAATCTTGGCGCAACGGCTTTACCCGTTGTATTGTGCGATAAAATAACAATGGTCGCGTTGACTTTTTGCGCGGCTTCAGCCACCACCTGCGCGTACACCTGTGCATCAACGTGGTCAAGCGCTGTATCGCTGATGTGGTGAATTTTTGCAACACCGTATTTACCCAATGCGGAAAGATCATCCTTTACGGAACCCAGTACCACGGCCTCCGCGGTGGTGCCTGCCTGTGCGGCAACGGCAGCGCCATAAGACAATGCTTCAAGAGCAGATTTTTTTACATGGCCATCGGCCTGATCGATGAATATTAATACCGACATAATAGTAAGCTGTAGTTAAGTATGAAGTAATATGGAACTGAAGGAACGCGCTTAAATAACGCGTGCTTCCTCGTGCAGCAGTTTCACCAGTTCGCCCACATTATCCGGAGCGATCAGTTTCACACCTGCTTTCGCTGGAGGCAGTTCAAATCCGGCAATGGAAGTAAGTGAATCGGCCGCAGTGGGTTCTACCACTTTTAAGGGTTTGGAACGTGCCGCCATAATACCTCTCATATTGGGGATGCGTGCTTCGGCCATACCTTTCTGGCAACTGATTACGGCAGGAAGTGTTACTTCATTGGTTTCTTCACCGCCTTCAATTTCCCGGTTTACCGTAGCCACGGCGCCATTCAGCTCCAGTTTGGTGGCCAGTGAAATATAAGGCATATCCAGGAGTTCGGCCACCATGCCACCAATGGAAGAGCCATTGTAGTCGATGGTTTCCTTCCCGGTAAATACCAGGTCGTAACCACCTTCTTTTGCTACGGCCGCGATCTGGCTGGCAATGTTAAAGGAGTCTGTGTTGTCGGAATTTACGCGGATGGCTTCATCGCCGCCCAGCGCGAGCGCCTTGCGTATAATAGGTTCCGCATCGGCGCCACCTACCGTTACCAGGTGCAGGGCAATAGATGCGTCCTTTTCTTTCAGTTCAATGGCGCGCACCAGCGAGTACCACTCGTCGTAAGGGTTGATGATGTACTGAACACCGTCGGATGCGAATTTCGTATTGTTGTCGGTGAAAGCTATTTTTGCCGTTGTGTCCGGCGTTTTACTGATACAAACTAAAATCTTCATTCCAGGTATTTTGTGTGTGAAAAAAGTTGCTTATGCAACTACCTTGTTACAAATGTAAAGATAGATTCAATTACCTGGTAATAAAAAAATGGATGTCATTTTATGGACAGGATTGTGAAATTGAAAGCATTTTTAGAACAGAATCCCACCGATTCGTTCCTGCAACACGCGCTTGCGCTGGAATACATTAAACTGGGCGATGAATCCGCGGCGCAGCAGTTGTTCGAAGCCATACTCACACGGGAGCCCGGTTATATCGGTTCTTATTACCACCTCGGAAAATTGCTGGAAAGAACCGGCGCTACCGAAGCGGCGGTGCAGTGGTACGAAAAAGGAATGGAACAGGCAAAAGCCGCGGGCGATCAACATGCGTACAATGAACTACAGGCTGCCTGGGAAGACCTCGTATATTAACATTCCCGTACATTTGCCACAACTTATAAAGTTTCTTTAGATGAGCGAAGAGAAAAAACCATTGAATTTCCTGGAAGAAATTATTGAAGAAGATATCCGTTCCGGTAAGCATGGCGGCCGCGTTCAAACCCGCTTCCCGCCTGAGCCAAACGGATACCTGCATATAGGCCACGCCAAAAGCATCTGCCTCAATTTCGGCATTGCCGCCAAATACGGGGGAAAAACCAACCTCCGTTTCGATGATACCAACCCCGTTACCGAAGACAC
>CAMLPA010000667.1 GCA_946481605.1 uncultured Flavihumibacter sp.
ACAAACTCCGTAACCTTTTCACGAAAGAAGCCTTGCTGAAATCTTTCGTGGTAACGGGTAAGGAAGAAGAAGGTCAGAAATACAAGGACTATTTCGCTTTCGATGAACCGTTCGCTAAATGTCCCTCCCACCGCGTACTGGCCGTATTCCGCGGCGAAGCGGAAGGCATTCTCTACTCTTCCATTCAACCTGAAGAAGAAGATGCATTGGATACTATTCAAAAACAATTCGTTCAAAATAACTCCCCTTTTGCGCAGCAGGTAAAACTTGCCGGTACCGATGCGTACAAGCGACTCCTGAAACCTTCGCTCGAAAATGAAATGCGCGCGCTGGCCAAAGAACGGGCAGATGCGGAAGCAATTGAAGTATTCGCAGAGAACCTCCGCCAGTTGTTACTTGCAGCCCCGCTTGGTATGAAACCCGTGCTGGCAATAGATCCTGGTTACAGAACCGGCTGTAAAGTTGTAGCGCTTGATGCGCAATGTAACCTGTTGGCCAACGATGTGATTTACCCGCTGGAAAAGAATTACAAGCAGGAAGAAGCAAAACACCTGATTGAAACCTGGGTGAAAAAATATGATATAGCAGCCATTGCTATTGGAAACGGTACCGCAGGAAGAGAAACTGAATCTTTTGTACGCAATATTTCTTTTGAAAGCCGGGTGCTGGTATTTATGGTGAGTGAAAGTGGCGCATCGGTGTATTCCGCTTCAGAAGCGGCCCGCGAAGAATTTCCTGAATATGATGTAACTGTTCGTGGCGCAATTTCTATCGGAAGAAGGCTGATGGATCCACTGGCAGAACTGGTGAAAATCGATCCGAAAAGTATTGGCGTGGGCCAGTACCAGCACGACGTGAACCAGACGCAGTTGAAACAGAGTCTGGATCGCGTGGTGATCAGTTGCGTGAACAAAGTTGGCGTGAACCTGAACACGGCCAGTAAGCACCTCCTTGCTTACATCTCCGGACTTGGCCCCTCCCTAGCTGAAAACATCATTAAATTCAGAAAAGAGAATGGTCCCTTCAAAAGCAGGAAAGAACTGATGAAAGTGCCGCGTCTGGGAGAAAAAGCCTTTGAACAATGCGCGGGATTCCTTCGTATTCCCGATGCGGAAAACCCGTTGGACAACTCGGCCGTTCACCCGGAACGTTACCCCGTTGTGGAGAAAATGGCGGATGACCTGAAAGCGGATGTGGCTTCGCTTATCCAGCAACAGGAATTAAGAAAAAGGATACAATTACGGCAATATGTAAACGAAGAAGTGGGATTGCTGACGCTGGAAGATATCATGAAAGAACTTGAAAAACCAGGTCGTGATCCCCGTGATGAAATCTCCGTTTTTGAATACGATCCAAACATCTCCAAAATAGAGGACCTGGCTCCGGGTATGGTGTTGCCGGGCGTTGTCACCAACATCACCGCCTTCGGCGCTTTCGTAGACATCGGCGTAAAGCAGGATGGGCTGGTACATATTTCCCACCTCAGTACGAACTATATCAGCAACCCGAATGAAGCGGTAAAATTGCAGCAGAAAGTAAAAGTGAAGGTATTGGAAGTGGATATCGCACGCAAGCGGATCAGCTTATCGATTAAGGAAGCCAGTGAAAATGGCTCTTTACGTCCGAAAAAACATGTTCAGGGCGGGCAGAAATTTGCAGACAAAAAGCCACAGTCGCAAGAACCGGCTTCGATGGAAGATGCGTTGGCAATGCTGAAGTCGAAGTTTAAGCGGTGATTTCCTCCGTACCCGGTGGCGCAGCTATAGCGGTGCCACCGGGTACCCTTTTTTTCACCAGGGTGATTATACCATCCACCAGGAGCCAGTGTTTTCAACAATGCTTCTGGTGGATTTTTTGTTGCCGGTAGCCGTGATTGTACCTTTTTTTTATCGGTGATTTTCTATTGGGATAAAAACGGGAATTCCTCGAAATCGAGGAAATCGGTGCCACCGACGTTGTTTTCCCCGGCAGGCTGCGGTGTTTTACACGTCGTTATATCGGTGACTATACGGTATTGGTAAAATTTGCAAAATTGCGGTATTCAGAAAAAGAGTTGTTTCCGATAATATTCGAAAAAACGCGGCCGAAATTGGCTCTACTCGGGAGAAAAGCAAGACCATCTTTGCCCGAAATCAACATCATATCCCATTATTTCGCCAATTTCCGGAAAATGATATAACCGTACATTTACGCTTCAAATCATCTTTCATGAAAAAGACCATCGCCCATATCCTCCTGGGAAGAGAAAAGAAAATAACAGAAGACGAAACAATATTGCAACCTCTGCCCCATAAGGATTTCAGGTTCGCCAACCCGTTTATTGTGATCCACCATGGCGGTCCGAAACACATTCCACCAGGACACAAAGAACGGATTCACCCTCACCCCCACCGCGGTTTTTCTCCCTATACCTTCATGTTGCAGGGAGAAGGTTTTCACCGCGATAACGCGGGCAACGATGAAGTGATTAAAGCTGGTGGCGTTCAATGGATGTTCGCGGGCAAAGGGGTACTGCACAGTGAAGGTCCCACGCCTGAACTGCTG
>CAMLPA010000668.1 GCA_946481605.1 uncultured Flavihumibacter sp.
TCCACCCAACTGTGGCAGAGTTCGTTGGTGATCCACATGATGGTCATGCTATCGGGCTGCGGAGCCTGGAGGTAGGGATTGGCGAGGAACACGTGTCCTGCAGTGGGATCGGCGGAGAAGAGTTCGTTCAGTGTTTCATTTTCTTCGGAGGGAACAAAATGCGCGAGGGCGCTTGCAAGACCGAGTTTTCCGATGGAGGAAATGAAGTTGCGGCGGGCTGTGGGATGGGCCATGGTAAATAACTTTCCGGGAAGTTAGGGAGAAGGAGGAATAGAGATGGGTGCAAACGGTTGCGGGAATTTTTGTGTGAGTCGATGGGAGATTGCTTCGGCGCCTGCGGCACCTCGCAATTTAGATAGAAACTGCCGCCTCTTTCACGGCAGCACTCATTTCTTTAATCAGCGTGATGTCTTTTTCAATCGCGTTGCCTACAATTACCACATCCGCGCCGGCTCTGCAATTGCGCCAGGCTTTTTCAGGTGTGGTAATACCACCGCCCACCAGCAAAGGGGCTTCGATAGATGCGGAAACAGCCGCAATCATTTCTTCGGAAATGGGTTTGCGTGCACCACTGCCGGCATCCATGAAAATGAGCTTCATGCCCAGCATTTCACCGGCCATGGCCGTACAAACGGCGATTTCGTTCTTATCTGAAGGAATCGGGGAAGCATTGCTGATGTAAGAAACCGTTGTGGGTGCACCACCGTCAATCACCATATATCCGGTAGACATAATCTCCAACCCACTCTTCTTCACGAAAGGAGCGGAAATAACGTGCTGACCAATCAGCAATTCAGGATTTCTACCAGAAATCAGGGAAAGGTACAACAGCGCATCGGCATGTTTACTGATCTGGGAAGGACTTCCGGGAAAAAGGATCACCGGAATATCACAATGTTTCCGGATCTGAAGGATACATTCGTCAAGGTGCTGGGATACCACCAGGCTACCGCCCACCAGCAGGTAATCCACTACGGCCTCGTTCGCCAAACGCGTAAGCTGATCTATCGCGGGCATATCCACTTTATCGGGGTCGATCAGCACACCGAAGGATTTCAGTGCGCGTTGTTTCTTTTCCGTAAGTGATTGATAGATCTGTGGCTTCATCCGTTATTAAACGTTGGTATGCTTGCAAAAATGCGAAAAAATCCTGGCTTTTATCTGCATAATTATCAAAGTCTTGTATAAAGCGCCAGTTGCGCCACATGCGTATTCGTAAAGTTCGAATTGCGCCCGTTCACATACTGGTTCAGGTAGCCCGCTTCTATATCAATCTTTTTACTAATGCGATACCCGCCGGCCAGGTAAAGCCTGTTCTGGTCAAAAAACTTGCCATTTACATTGGATTTCTCTCCTATGTTGGCAAAAAATTCATTTTGTACGGCAGCGAACCACCCCTTTTCAAAAGTTTTCGTTTGTTGTAAAGGGATCACGGAACGGAAAAAATACCGGAGCCTGTTGGCGGAATTATAGTCATCCGTCTTTAAACCGGAACCATCCACCACAGGCTGGCCAATAAACCGCTGCTCCAAGCGGAAACGGTGCTGAACTGCAGCATGCGCCGCAGGGTGCGTTACAATAAACTGCTCCCAGATCCTGTGTTCAGGCGCATATCCCGAAACACCTGTAATGTTCCTCCTGTTTTCTATCAAAGCGTAACCCACGGTGGCGGTCATGTTCTTACGGAAATGGTAATTAAGTCCGGGACGAAACAACATGGTCTGCATCTGCTTCCATTGACCGGAGGAGCGGAATTGCATATCGTAATGAATGCTTGTTTTTTTACCGGTCTTTATAGTGTTGAAGGTCGCGAGCCAGCCCGCAGACTGTGTTTGGGCCGAAGCATAAAAAGAAAGGGCCGTAAGCATCAATGTACAAACAAGGGTCTTTTTCATCAAAATGGTATTCAAGCTAAGCCTGTAAATTAAACACTATTGCGTTAAATCAATTCCGTTTTTTATTTTTTTAAAAAGTTGGCTTTACTATTTAATTCTTTCGTCAAATCAAAGCGGAAATACTTATGCTAAACCGGAAAATCCCCTAAACAGGGTATTGTAGAAAAATATACCACTTCGTAGTATTGCACTTATAAATCACCGCCGATATCTTTGCACTCATAATACATCAGCCTTTCAGAAATCACAAAATATTTACATAGGACGGTTCAGGGAAAAAAGGTCCATTTGCGAAAAGCAGGTGGACTTTTTATTTCATTCAATACCTTTGCCAACATTCATCAAAAAAGGCTCCATGACGATCCAGTTCGGTTACGATAAAAAACAGGTGATACAGGCATTACGCTATCATTTCCTGAACAGGCCCGAATTAAAGGTACTCGTAATCATTATTAACCTGTTCGCGCTTACTTCAGCGGTATTGTTCTACCTGAAATATATTCAAACCATTTCCTTCCTGGTATTTTCTTTGCTCTGGTTTGCGCTGATGCTGGTGATATGGCGCTTTCTTCCCGGCAGCATTTACAAAAAATCACACACGTTCAAAGATCATTTCTCGATGAGTTTCCAGGATGAACATATTGTG
>CAMLPA010000669.1 GCA_946481605.1 uncultured Flavihumibacter sp.
ATTTTGTGCATCCGGTGCAGGTTGCCGGCGGTGTGTACAGCGTACCACAGGAAGCGGGAAGCAGTTGCGATCTGAAACCGGCATAGCTTATTAATTCGTTTATTCATTGCCGTATGATACAAGCGTCCGATCTTATCATCAGTATATCGTATGTGCTCCTGATTGTGGGCATTGGCATCTACACGGGCTACAGGGCCCGTCGTGCACCGCAAGGGAAAACCGCAGGGGCTTATTTCCTTGCGGGAAGATCACTGCGCTGGCCCGCGATCGGACTGGCACTTTTCGCAACCAATATTTCCACCGTACACCTTGTGAGTCTGGCCCAGAGCGGATTCGACAGTGGATTACTCTACGGGAACTTCGAGTGGATGTCGGCTTTCACCCTGATTTTACTCGCGCTGTTCTTCGCGCCTTTCTACATTAAATCAGGCGTGGCTACTTTACCCGACTTTCTGGAAAAAAGATACGATCGTTCCAGCAGGAACTGGCTCGTGATTGTTTCTATTGTATCGGCCATCGTGATCCATATTGCCTTTTCTATGCTGGCAGGCGGTATCGTACTGGAAACACTGTTCGGCATAGATCTCTACCTGAGCGTGATCGTGATATCTGTAATTACAACAATTTATACCGTGCTGGGCGGACTGAAAGCCGTGGTGGTAACGGAGTCTATTCAAACGGTAGTGCTCATCACCGGCGCAGTGGTGATTTCAGCGGCGGCCTTTTTCAAAATGGGGGGATGGGAACCGATGGTGAAGGTGCTGCAGGAACAGGGTGAAATGAGCCGCCTCTCCATGATGCGTCCTTCGGGCGATGAAAGCGGCATGAGTTGGTACGCTGTATTCCTGGGTTATCCGGTGCTGGGCATCTGGTATTGGTGCGCCGACCAGACTATCGTACAACGGGTACTCGGCGCGAAGGACGAGAACCATGCGCGGGTAGGCCCTATATTTTGCGGATTCATAAAAATACTCCCGGTATTCATTTTCGTATTGCCCGGGTTATTCGCGTTCACCCTGGCGCAATCGGGATTGCTGGATGTATCCGCACTAAAGTCGGTTGATGCGGCAGGCAATGAAACCGTGAACAGCAAAGGGATTTATACACTAATGATCACACAATTGTTGCCGACGGGACTCGTAGGCGTATTGGTGGCGGCATTGCTGTCGGGTTTGATGAGCCAGGTCTCCGGTGCGTTAAATTCCATTTCCACGATGGTAAGTTATGATATTTACCGCCAGCGTTATCCGGAAGCCGGCGATGCCAGACTGGTAAATGTGGGGAAAATTAGTGCCGGGGTAGCCCTGGTGTTGTCGCTGGCACTGTTGCCGCTGTTGAACCGTTATGAAAGTATTTTCAGCGGGTTGAACGATATCATCGCACACATTGCGCCGCCCATAACGGCTGTATTCCTGATGGGGATTTTCTGGCGAAAGGCATCTGCGCAATCGGCAAAACTCACCTTGTGGCTGGGTTCAGCTTTAGGTGCTGTGGTGTTTGCTATAAACAAAATTTACCCCGGGAATCCGATGGGAAACATTCATTTTATGATGCTGGCATTTTACCTTTTTTGTGTTTGCCTTATCATGCAGACGGTATTTTCTTTGGTGTTTCCGGTGCAGCATACTGTGGAAAGTGAAGGGCTGTACTGGAAATCTTTTCGTGAACCTTTGCGGGCAAAGGGCTGGAAAGGCTTGGGGAATTATAAAGTGTTATCAGCAGTACTATTCATAGTGATGCTCGTTCTTTTTTATTTGTTCAGGTAATTAAATTCAATACGATGCTGAACGGGAAAATTATATTACTTACCGGAGGAACTGCGGGAATAGGCTGGGAGTGCGCGAAACAATATGTGCAGGCCGGTGCAACGCTGGCCATTGTTTCAAACGATGCTGCCGGTCTTCAGGCGGCAATGAACATTTTAGGCGGACAACATGCCGGTTTTTTGGGTGATGTATCTCTTGCGGCAGAAGTGGCCAACGCGGTGAAAGCTACTGTTGAGCGGTTTGGTCGCATAGATGTGGTCCATAACAATGCAGGAATTGCAGGTCCTTCCGTTCCCTTGCATGAAACTTCTGAAGAAGAATGGATGCAGTTGTTTGATGTGAACCTGAAAAGCATTTTCCATACTACGCGGTACGCCCTGGATGCATTAAAGTTGTCGAAGGGCTGTATCATCAATACCAGCAGTTTAACCGGAGAGATCGGGCAGGAGCGGCATGCGGCCTACACCGCCACCAAAGGCGCCATGAATGCGCTTACCAAATCGATGGCGCTGGATTATGCCCCATTCGGTATCCGGGTGAACGCCGTTGCGCCCGCAGGGGTGTGGACACCCATGTTGCGTTCCTGGAGCGCAGAACAGCCAGACCCTGCCAACATAGAAAACTACCTGGATAAAATACATGCCCTGGGCTATTGCCCGGAAGGGGATGTGGTGGCAGATGCCTGTGTGTTCCTGGCCTCGGAAAAAGCAAGGTTTATTACCGGTACAATCCTGCCCGTAAGCGGAGGTGCTGAATTGGGATACAAACGATAAA
>CAMLPA010000670.1 GCA_946481605.1 uncultured Flavihumibacter sp.
GTTACGCCAATTTCGCCCCCTTTTGCAAGAAATTCACCACCGGCTTTATCGATACAGTGGTGTACAATTACCATTGTTGCCGCAATAAATCTGATTCCATTTAACGAAGGAAAATATACGGCTGAACTGCTGTTTATCAACGATTCATTTTTATTACCAAGCATATTCAAACTACAATGGATTTATAAAGCGAAAGCATTTTTTCCCCTTGAACCGAGGGTGAGAAATATTGCTCGCAATGCGCCCTAATTCTTTCTTCATTGAAATGATATTTCCCTTCATAGACAGCCCTGATTTCTTTTGCAAGATGTATTGATGAAAGTTCCTCTGCAATAATCCCATTCTCTCCGGGTATAATCCAATCATACATGCCTCCGTTTGCAAAACTGAGCACCGGTCGACCACACGCAAAAGCCTCCAGCATCACATTTGGAAGATTATCTTCCCTGGAAGGAATCACCACCAAATCCGCCGCGGCATAAGCTTCATTCAGCCTGGAGGAATCCGATATTTTTCCCAGCGCCTTCACCGTCACATGTTCCGGGAGTTCCGGCTCGCCCTCTCCCACCAGGACGGCATGTATTGGAAAATCAATCTGCTGAAGCGCTTCCAGCAGCAAGCCCATCCCTTTCCGTCTGTTTCCAACATTTTCCGCAACCATCAAAATCGTAAATGCATCTCCAGGAATACCCAGATTCCTCCTTACTTCTTCCTTGTTGAGCAGTCGGAACAAGTTGCCATCAACTGCATTTGGTATAATAAAATGAGGAAAAGGTTTCAGTATACTTTGAAGCGATTTATTTTCCATCCATTTGCACAAACAGACGATGGTCAGGTTTTGCACCTGGTTCAGCAGGCGCTGTTTCAGCAGCCTGATCTCGTCATCCAGGTGTTGGTAGGCCCTATGGTTGAGCAGCCTGTCTTCCTCATAATGGAAAACCCCCATGAAGGGATTCATATCATGCAATGTCCAGACGACAGGCTTATTTATATTGCTAAAGAAACGTTTTAAATCGATTGCGCCGGCAACCCAATGCAAGTGAACAACGTCTGCATTCTTTACAAGTGGGTGTTGCTCCAATTTGAAATCACTATCCGGGAAAGAAATCACCTCGTAGGAGCCTTGGGGTAACTTATTGAGGTATTTCTTCCTTTTTTGAAACGCCGACTTATTGAATTTGAACTTTCTAAGTACCCGCTCTTTCAGAGAAGGAGGAGGTTGTTTCGCTTTTACTATGGTGGCATCTGCCGGATCAGGGGAATTTCCATTTACAAATAAGAAGAACGACGCTGTTTCTTTGTTGTGCTGAAGCGCCCGATGCAGCCTAAGCGCGGCAATACCTGCACCTCCCCCTGAGAATGTTGAGATATGCACAACCCTCATACCTCAGCGCTGTTTTCACCAACTAGCATATCGACACTAAGCAAATGACCAAGCGCATTGTTGTCTGTAAGGAAATTCAGAATTTTTCCGCCCTTCGTGTAGTCCACTCCGGTGAAATGGGTTTCCAGCGTATGTGCAAAAACAACAGAGTGAAAACGCATGCATATATTATGTTTTGCGGACAGCATCGCCTCTACTGTGGATTCCACTGTTGAGAGCCCTTTGGTATATGTAACAGGCACTTCATTTTCTCCTCCGAAATATTCCCTGATAAAGTAGCGGGAAAAATCTCTGTCATCATTTCCCACAACAAAATTATGCATATGTTCCAGAACAATTTCCTCCACGCCTAATTCCAGTGCTTTATTTTTAATAAACAACGCAAGCGCCCCCTCAAACTTTTTTTTCAGCACGAGGAAAGCCTCATGCGACACATCTCTTGAATATTCATAGGTCCACTCACGCAAGAAGCACCGCAATACATTTTTACTTTTACGTACACGTCCTTCAAAGCGCTTCAGGTATTGCCTTGCAGGGTCACCGCTTAGTGCAATGGATTTTCCTGAATCGTTGCCGAGCCATTCTTTCGCCAGCCTGATGCTTTTATTGTCGCGAAGCAGAATTTCATCGGCCAGTGCTAATATTTCCTTTGTTGCAGCAATAAAATCCGGAAATGTGAGTGGCCCAAGGCCACAACCGTATACAATCGCTTTCTTTTTACTGGCCTTTGCGATCCTGAAAGCCACAAGCGGTAACGCAAGTTCTTCAAGATCCATTAACGGGCCACCACCCATTATTACAATATCCGAGGCCTTTGCATAAGCGATGAAGTCTGAATGATAAACCGGGATAATGGTGGCTGCAATACCAAGTTCCTTCATTGTTCTTCGGGTAATGATCGGGTACAGACTGGTTATAACCAGATCAATTCCTGCACCGTGCTTTTCATGCAGTTGATCAATAATACCACCGAGAATCGCTTTATCGCCTACAGTTTCCGTTCCATACCATCCTGTTATAAAAACCTGGAGTTGCGTAGAGATTTTCTTTGGCTTAATGGCCTTATGAATTCCAAATGCAAGCTGGCTTTTTACATGTATGTATTTCTTCCAGAATTGCTCGTTCCAGTCTGCTTTTCTGGTTTCCATTGTTG
>CAMLPA010000671.1 GCA_946481605.1 uncultured Flavihumibacter sp.
CCATCATCGCGTGTCCCCCGGCAATCAGCAGGTTGGATACTTTCCGCGAAGCGCCAATATAAGGGATGCCGTCGGGAGAACAGGGCCTGAAGCCATGCCACACATCTTTTTCAGCGGGCATCTTCAGTTCCAGTCCGGGGAAATAAGCCGGTACAGATTCTACAATGCCCTGCACACGCGTCATGTTCACTTTGTTGTTCACCGCGCCCAGTTCCATCGTACCACCGTAACGCATCCTTCCGCCCATAGGCGTAATGGCCACGCGTGCTTCACACAATATCGCGGGGATATTGAGCGCCTTTTCAGGAGATTCCAGGGTGAAAGAATAGCCCTTTCCAGGCATCAGTGGAATAGATACTCCCATCATACGGGTGATTTCAGGCAGCCAGGAACCGGCGGCCGCCACCAGCATATCAGTAGGAATCTCTTCTCTGGCCGTGATGATTTTTTTAACTGAACTTCCTTCCACTACAATTTTACGGATATCCGAACCTGTTACAAACTTCACGCCGTTTTCGCGAAGCCATTGTACCAGTTGCCTGTTCAGGGCGTTGGGATAAATATGCGCATCACATTTGTAATGTACCGCACCCAATACATCGGGGTCCATCTGTGGTTCCAGCGCCTTCACTTCTTCCCTGCTCAGGGCCACAGCATCCAGCCCCATGGCACGGGCCTTTTCAGCCAGGTGAATTTCTTCCTCGGCAACATGCTCCGTTTTGTAATACATCATGATCCCTTTCTTTTCGAAAGAGAAATCAAACCCGGGTAAATCTTTCAGTTCCTCGTAAAGCCCTTTGCTGAGCAGGTTAATATCGCGCAACGGAACGGCAGCCGATTCCACGTTACGCGCATTGGCGCTCTTCAGGAATTTCAGTCCCCAGGAAATCAGGTTCATGCTGAGTGAGGGCTTTACATAGAACGGACTTTTGGCGTTGAACATCCACCGGATGCCCTGTGAAACGATGCCTGGCGCTGCCAGTGGCACGAAATGACTGGGAACGATCATACCGAGGTTTCCGTAGGAACAGTTGTCGGAGAGATCGGTTTTGTCTACGATGGTTACATCCCACCCATCTTTCCTGAGATAATATGCGGAGCAGAGGCCGATAATGCCGCCGCCGATGATTGTTGCTTTCATGAGAGAAATTTTGAAATTAAAGCCTCACCACCTTCCCCTCTCCGGGGGAGAGGGGCGAAAATTATATCACCTGGAAGCCATGCGCGTACGGGTCCTCATCATCAATGATGATGGTGTTATAACCCGTAACCATGGCCCATCCTTCAATACTGGGCACGATGGCCGGTTTGCCGCCGATGGTGGTTTCTTCTTCGATGCGGCCGGTGAATTTAGAGCCGATAATACTTTCGTGGATGAATTCATCACCTTTCTTCAGTTTCCCTTTGGCGTACCACTGGGCCATTCTGGCGGATGTGCCGGTACCACAGGGTGAGCGGTCGATCGCTTTGTCGCCGTAGAATACGGCGTTTCTTGCGGAAGAACTGGCATCAAGTGGTGTACCGGTCCACAACATGTGACTCAATCCTTTGATGTGCTCATTTTCAGGATGCACGAAAGTATATTTTTCGTTCAGGCGCTGCCTGCAAACACGGCTCCAGGAAATCAACTGATCCGCGGAGAAATGTTGCAATCCCGGAAAGTTCGGTTGTGGGTCTACGATAGCATAAAAGTTGCCGCCATAGGCCACATCCACTGTAATGGTGCCCAGGTCGGGGCATTCCACTTCCAGGGCTTCAGCCGCCAGGAAAGACTTCACATTGGTGAGTTTTACCGACTTCACCTTTTTTCCTTCCTGCACATAATCGATGAGCACCAGTCCGGCAGGCGCTTCCATCCTTAATTTACCGGGTATTTTAGGCGTAATCAGTCCTTCTTCAATGGCGATTGTAATGGTACCGATGGTGCCGTGTCCGCACATGGGCAAACAACCGCTGGTTTCGATAAAAAGAACAGCAACATCGTTCTGGGGATCGTGCGGTGGATACAGAATACTGCCGCTCATCATGTCGTGCCCACGGGGTTCAAACATGAGTCCTTTCCTGATCCAGTCGTATTCAGCCAGAAAATGCAATCTTTTCTCCATCATGGAGTCACCTTTCAGCATAGGACCTCCGCCAGCCACGAGCCGGACGGGGTTGCCGCAGGTATGCGCGTCGATGCAAAAGAATTTTTTGTGTGACAAGTTTGGATGTTTTAGCCTCACCCCCGGCCCCTCTCCCGGGGGAGAGGGGGGCGGCAGAATGAATTTATGGTAACTGAGTAATTTTGGGGTTTGAATGATCGATTTTGAAAGTGGGCGCCTTGTTTTAAAGCATTCCTAATCATCAATCCTACGCCTATCCATCATTCAAAATCCCTATACGTTCTCTCTTGTATATTCACCATTCAGTTTGCGCATAATGCCCAACGTATTTTCGTTCCTCAATGCAACCGGCAACATATCTTCCGGGCAATCCTGGAAACAAACGGGGCGCAGGAAACGCTTGATGGCTTCTGCTCC
>CAMLPA010000672.1 GCA_946481605.1 uncultured Flavihumibacter sp.
AGTGGGTCAGACGGGCATCTCTGGAATGCGCGCCAACCACAATATCGTAATTACCGGCGTATAATACCCAGTTTTTATCCCATTTCATCAGTTCAGCAACGGGAATTTCATATTCAACTGTTTGTTTTCCTCCTTTTTGAACGAAAACTCTTTTAAAAGCTTTGAGTTCACGCAACGGCATTCCACCCTTTTCAGGATAGCGGATGTACACCTGTGTTACTTCATCTCCATCGTAATTCCCGGTGTTGGTAATGGAAACGGAAAATCGAAGGGTATCTTTTGCGGTAACTGTAGTTTGCGGTTTCTTTTCCCAATCGTACTGAAAACTGGTGTAGCTTAACCCGTAGCCAAAGGGATATTGCACGTCCCCTTTGAAATAACGGTAAGTTCTCCCCTCCATTTTATAGCTGTCGTAAGCAGGGAGGTCGCTGAATGACTGGTAGAATGTAACGGGCAGTCTTCCCGAAGGAGACACTTTTCCGAAAAGCAGATCGGCGAGTGCATTGCCACCCTGTTCCCCGGGATACCATGCGAGCACGATGGCATCCGCATAAGGTTCTATGGCAGAAATATCCACGGCGCTGCCTGCTGTAACCACGGCTATGATGGGCTTCTTGTGTTTTTTCCGCAGCGCTTTCAGGTAGGCGATGTGTGCGGCGGGCAGACTAAGCGTTTTTTTATCGCCGCCACTTTCTGCAAGGAAGGCATCGCCTTCTTCTCCTTCCAGCACAGGTGTAAGCCCGATCACCGCTATGGTGAGGTCGCTTTCCCCGGCGGCCCAGATGCCACCGAAGCGGGTGGTGTCCGTATAGTCACTGCCCTGGTCGTATTGCACGGCAGTGGCGGGTCCGGCGGCCAGCGTGATGCCTTCTGCGAAAGTGACCATGTTCCCCGACATGCCATGGTAGTTCGCCACCAGCGCATCCATGGAAGCGGCATTCGCGCCCACCACCATGATGGAACCGTATTTACTGGGGTCCAGCGGAAGCAGGTTGGCCGTGTTCTTCAGCAGCACCATACTTTGTTGCGCCATTGTTCTGGCCAGGCGCACATTGTGCGCGGTATGTACACTGTCTGCGCCGAAAGCATCGTATTTACCGGTCTTCTTTCCATCATAAAAACCAAGCTTGAACTGTGTACGGAGGATAGGCGCCAGGGCGTTGGTAATTTCTTCTGCGGTTAACAATTTTCTTTCCACGGCTTTCATCAGATCGCTCTGCAGCAGACTGGAGCAATCGAGATTCACCCCGGCTTTAATGGCATCTGCGGCCACCTGCACCGGATCGTTGGTTGTTTTGTGGAACTGAAAAATATCGTTGAGGGCACCGCAATCGGTCACCACATGTCCTTTGAAGCGCCATTCTTTCTGTAAGATGTTTTTCAGGAGGGTATTTCCTGTGCAACAGGGTTCGCCGTTCACCCTGTTGTAGGCGCACATCACAGATTCCACGCCACCATCCACAAGTTTTTTGAAGGCGTACAGATAAGTTTCGCGGAGGTCCTTTTCATCTACGAGGGCATTGAAAGCGTGGCGCCCTTCTTCGGGGCCACTGTGTACCGCGAAGTGCTTGGCGCAGGCGGCGGTTTTGAGGTGCAGCGGATCATTGCCCTGCATGCCTTTTACAAACGCAAGGCCCATTGTGGCGGTGAGAAAAGGATCTTCTCCGTAGGTTTCCTGCCCGCGGCCCCAGCGGGGATCACGGAAAATATTGATGTTGGGGCTCCAGAAGGTGAGTCCCATATACTGCAATCTTCTGTCCATAGCGGTGGAAAGATTGTATTTGGCACGGGCTTCATTGGAGATAGCATCGGCGGCGCTTTCCAGTAACTTATCGTTGAAGGTGGCCGCCATGGCGATGGCCTGGGGAAACACCGTAGCTTCTCCGGCGCGGGCAACGCCGTGCAGGGCCTCGTTCCACCAGTTGTAGGCGGGAATATTGAGGCGCGGAACGGGCTTGCTGTTGAAGCCAAGCAGGGCTATTTTTTCTTCGAGGGTGAGCGCTTTCAGCAGCGACTGCACACGGGTTTCAAGTGGAAGGGATGGGTTGGTATGGTCCTGCGCATGCAGAAGGACCGGTACCAGCAAACCTAACAGTAATTTCGTTTTTCGTTTAAGCATAATCTTAATTTTATTCCCCAACTGCGCACTGCGCCCAGTATCTTCCCAAACATCCACCCCGCCTGGCGCAGAAAGCAGTCTCATTTTAAATTAACCCCGCACATCTTTCAAAGGAGTTCGGAGTAGCCTACCGGAGATTGCTTCCTGCCTGGTTCGCGGGGCGATTGGCTGGTTGTGCACCGGTTGGGGGTGGGGTTAAAACCCCGCACATTTTTAAGGAGTGAGGGGTAACTTATGGGAGATTGCTTCCTGCCTGGTTCGCGGGGCGATTGGTTCGGGGGGTACTGGTTGTTTGGAGCGGTTTGGGGGCCGCGAACCAGGCAGTCGCAATTAGTATTCAAAAGCTAAGGCGGGGGCGGTTTTGCCCACGAGTGCTTTAGGAATGGTGACTACAACATT
>CAMLPA010000673.1 GCA_946481605.1 uncultured Flavihumibacter sp.
CCTGCGATTACTACCGCCAGGAGCGGTAGAAAAATTTTGATTTTCATAATTAAAGTTTTGAAATGGTTAAATGAAATTTTCTCAGGTTGGCCAACCTTCAGGATCGAAGCTAACTGAACCAGCCTTGGCGTTTCCGGCAATGGTGCCGCATTTTATTCAATCTTAATCCGTATCCTTTTTTCTGGTGTTCTTCAGGTTTCTGAAACTTCGCTCGCCCATATTCAGGAATGAAGCCAGGTGCGCATCCGGAACATGGTACAGCAATTCCGGGAATTTTTGTTGCAGGTACCGGAACCTCTCCCGCAACGATGGATTCGATTTAAATAAGGAGTGTTCTCTGACCTGTTCCTGGAACTCGTCTTTGATGGAGCGCTCCAGCGCCGCCATTTCCGGAAAATGCTGGTAGAAAGCATAAACTGATTTGCGGCTGATGGACCAGGTTTCGCAAAGCTGCGCCGCTACGATATTTTCCCGGAAAGGAGCTTGTGCATTAAAACTTTGCGCGGGGTAAATCATTGTGCCCGCGGCGCTGAACCAGGTTGTAAAATGTTCATATTCCCACCGAACGATCCCCGTTTTTAAGAACCATATCCTTTCCGCTACCTGTCCGGCTTTTAAAAGGATATCACCCTTCGCGTGCCTCGCGTAACGAAGTGATTCCTCCAGGCAAAGGAGAAACCCCTGGGAAAGCATCACCCGGCTCCGGAGATAATGAACCAACTCCTCCATAGAATAAGGTTTATTAAAATGGCCTCCCCTCGAAAAGGGAGGCCTCTCCTGATTCCTCCCGTCACCACAGGTGGTGAGGGTGAAAAGTAAATTTGCAAACTCTTTATCAGACCGGCTTGTGTTTTCCCGTCATAGTTGTCTTGTTTATTTCATTCAGGCGCCTGGTTTTTCTCTCTGTAAGCGCCGGGAGAAACACCCAGGTTTCTCCGTATAAAAACCGAGAACTGGGAAGGAGAGGAAAAGCCCAGTAAATAAGCGACTTCCTTGATCTCTAGTTGCGGCCTTTGAAGCAGCAACTGCTGCGATTTCCTCAACTTTACCTGTTTAACATGGTCCTGCAAACGCATGCCTGTTTCCCGGATGAAAGCCCTTCTGAGGGTACTTTCACTGGCATTTACCTTAATACACATTTCTTTCAGAGAAAACTCTCCGGGAATACAATGCTCTATAAAAAGGATGCTGGCATGAACTGCTTTTTTGTCCCTCGACTGGAATAATGGGTCTTCTTGTACTGCGCTCCAACCCGCAACCGTGGCCAGTATGTTGGAGAGGTGTACATCCGGATGGTCCAGTTCAGCAGGAATGGAAGGTTGGAAAAGCAAAGCATTTACGTACTGTTCGGTAAAACGACTGATGCCCGCACTTACCGGGCCGGATATGCGAAATAAAGCGGCGCTTGAATGGTTGTCTGCAACAGAAAGTAAAAAATGCAGCCGTTGAAACCCCCATACCAGTATTTTAAAGGGAGACTTGAATAGCTTAACAATCACTTCAGAAGACTGCTCTATCGGGAAAAGCAGCAACGACCTGTTTTCTACCTGTAAAATTTGATTGCCGGTTTCCACCAATGCCCTTCCGTTCAGCACAAGAATAAGGCACATGTCTGAAAAGCCGGTTAAAAGAGATAGCGTCAACGGGCCGGAAGTAATCATTTCTCTTGCCAGAAGGGTTACTTTGTTTCTTGTGGTGTTTCGGTCAAGGGATGCATAATGCGCTTGCCCGACACCGTCGTTTGTACTGGCATCGTTCCATTTCATTGAATAAGGTTTGGTTCAACCACCGGTCTTTCCACCGGGTGTTGGGAGGAATCAGGAGTGTTTATATGACAGCGTAGTGCAGTGGGCTGATAAGAAAAATGAAGGTGAAGGCCTATCGGTTAGGAAGGGGTTCAGCGTCGGTTACAATAAAATCTTTCTTTAAGTTTATATTCTATCAAAATTTTGGAAATTCCGAAACTGTGAAAAATAGTTTTCCGCCTCACAATGCAAAGATGAACTCCGGAATCTTTTCTGTTTTTTCACGGTAACCACGGGCGTTTTTTCCCGTATTTCAGGGAATATAAAGTACAGATCACCTGTAAATCGCCCCATGAATGTTTCCATAAGTGCCATTGTACCGGGTTAAGATTTTGTAACTTCGCCCACCTTTTTCAAAAAACACCCCCTTCTTTCTCCGGAGGGAGCCAGTTTGAAACGGATCACTACACGACTGCTTTCCGAACCTTGTTCTACCTCTAAAATTGCTTATATTTAATTCACGTGCAAAGTGCAGTGTAACCGGTGAGAAGGAAAATAAACGTCATGGCAACCGCAACGAAAAAATCAGCCGCCCCCAGGAAAAAGGCGACTTCAGTAAAATCAGCAGATCTTCATAATGGCCCCACCAACCTGGCGGCCAAACTACAGGAATATTTCGGATTCGATGGTTTCAAAGGTGAGCAGGAAACCATTATCGAATCGCTCCTCTCCGGAAGGGATACCTTCGTGATTATGCCCACCGGCGGCGG
>CAMLPA010000674.1 GCA_946481605.1 uncultured Flavihumibacter sp.
CTTTAATTATGAAAATCAAAATTTTTCTACCGCTCCTGGCGGTAGTAATCGCAGGAATCAGCGCATTTGCCTTTACGGAAAAAACTGTTCAGAAAAAGTTTACCCCAGTTTATTGGGAGTTTACACCCCAGGCCCCTTCCACTGATCCGCTGGATCAGGAAAACTACACTCCCTTTATGGGCGATCCGGCCACATTTTGTGACGGTGATACACGCATCTGCGTCATCCTTGCGACGGAAGACCTCTCTCACCCCGGCTTTCCCTCTATCCTGGGAGAACCGGTTGAATCATTGATACAACAAGCCCTGCAGGAGGGTGAAAGTATTCCTGAAGAAGGCATCTATCTCCGCGATTAACGCATTACGTCAACCACCGGCAAAGGATGTCAACCTTTGCCGGTGTGTTTCACCTGGGATTCTGTGCTATTCCGGATAACCGCACCACATCAAGCGGGATCAGCCAGAGTAATCTTTTATCATCCGGGTTAAGCAGTTCCTCTTTTCCATTCAACATCCTTTTAATGGAAATCCGCTCATCCGGCAGGGTATTAAATCGTTTAAGGTCCATCCACCGCAATCCTGAACGGAAACAAAGTTCTTTCCTCCTTTCTTCTAAAATCAAGGCCAGCGCCTCTTCCCGGCCCAAATCTTTGTAAGGAACGAAAGTGCCGTTCTTCCATCTTTTTACCAGCAGCGCATTCAACGCATCCAGCGCCGTTGCCGTATTGTTGAGCCTCGCTTCGCATTCCGCCTTTATAAGCAATATTTCACTTGTCGTAATGCCCATAAAACGGGGTGCAGATTTGTATTGATCGTACCCGCCTTTAAAGAAAAAAGTGTTGTCATTGTTATTACCAAAAAAAGCAACTTTCCGGATATCATTCTGATGGTAAAGCGCATAGAGCGCTGTATCCACCTTTGCCACCGTGTTGGGTGTCGCGTTCATTGCTCCTCCCATCACAGACTGCGCATGAAAAATAACTTCCTCATTCAATACAGGAACCGGACCCGCAGCGGACGTATTGAGTGTATTATAATTCAGTATTGCATTGCTGTATAAAAGCGTGGAGTCCGCATACAGCAAGGCGTTTTCAAAATCGTTCATGGAAAGGTACACTCTTGCCAATAACGACATCACCGCCGCTTTACCGGGAATGGCCTTATGTGTTACCTGTACCGGAACAAGTCCTGACGCTTTTTGCAAATCTTCTATAATATGTTGATAGGTTCGTTCCACTGTTGACCTTGTTACCGGTTCATTGATATCGTATGAAGTCCGCAAAGGAATGCCCGGTTGTTCATTCCCTCCCCCTTTTTTGTATGCCGGTGCCCAAATCTGAGCTACATTGAAATGCGCCATTGCCCGGAAAAAAAGCGCCTTGCCCTCTAATTGTCTTATATCTTCTTGCTGCGCCGGTAAAACTTTCAATTCTCCAATATTGTCCAATACCAGGTTTGCCCGGAATATGATGGCGTAAATGTTGGACCATTGCCCGTTAGAAATACCGTTCCAATCCCATGTGTAGCCCATGCGGGCTTCTTCTTCCAGCGCTGCCCATTCCTTATCGCGGATATAATAATTGTCGCCGCCTACCTCAGCCAATCCACAGTACCTCACATTCATGGTGGATGTGCTGTTGATCAGGGCCTGGTAGTCACTTAATGTTTCAGGGATTGCAAGCTTTTTGTCTGACTTCTCCTCAAGGAACTTCTTGCAGGAACCGATTCCCATCAGTAAAAGCAAACACATATATATGTTGATGTATTTCTTCATAAAACAGTTTCGTTTTTATTTGAAATTCAGTTTAAAACCAGCGGCATAGGTTGTTCTTACTTGCTGGAAAGATTTTCCGGCATCGGGATCACCTTTCTCTTTATTCGACTTCCAAAGGACCGCCACATTAAAAAGATTCGTGTAAAAAGACAGATTGCTGAACAGCGGTATTGTAGTCTTGGAAAAAGTGTAACTCAACTGGATGTTCTGCAACCTGATATGGTCCCTTCGTACCACCATCGCGGCTGATTGCCGGTAGAAGTTTTCCTGCTGCAGGTTCACCGGATATGTAATCGCCGGCAAACTCGTGTGCAACTCATCTTCTGGCTGCTGCCACCTGTTGATGTAGTCCTGGTAGCCCGTCAGTCCGCCGTTGAAGAGGCCTGACCCGGCATAAGTGCGGTGCTGCCAGTATTTGAAGTTTCCCGTCAGGTTAAACGAAAGATCGATGCTTTTCCAGGAAACCATATTCCGGAGCCCAACAACATATTCTGGTCTTGAAGAGCCGGGAGTATAGAGGTCTGCGGCATTTGTTTCAACCTGGATGGCGGAATAATCGGTGGATGGTTGTCCTTTCAGTATTCCGAGCGCGGCACCGGTAGCGGGGTCCAGTCCGGCGAAAGGATATGCCACCAATGCATAAGCTGTTCTTCCTTCTACTGGATTGATGGCCCCACCATTTTCTACAAGATCACGGGCAATTGATGGAGAGAGCAGGTATTTTTTAACCTTGTTGG
>CAMLPA010000675.1 GCA_946481605.1 uncultured Flavihumibacter sp.
TTTAATGTGGATACCGACAAAGGAAAGTCCATCAACTGTATCAGCGCATTTACCGGAAAAGGTATATTGGTATGGGGCGCCAGAACACTGGCCGGGAACGATAATGAATGGCGCTATGTGCCCATTGTGCGTTTATTCATGATGGTGGAAGAAAGTTGCAACAAAGCATTGCAGCAATTCGTATTTGAACCGAATGATGCCAATACCTGGGTGAAAGTGAAAGGCATGATCGAAAATTTTCTTACCGTATTATGGAGGCAAGGCGCAATGATGGTGGCAAAACCAGAACAGGCCTACTTTGTACAATGTGGCTTGCACCAAACCATGACAACACAAGACATCCTGGATGGGAAAATGATTGTTCAAATTGGCATGGCCGCAGTACGGCCCGCGGAATTCATTATTTTCCGGATTACTATACAAATTCAGCCCGCCTGAAAAAGTTTCAGTTCACCATCAATACATTCACACTGCGTTGCAGAATATTAAACGCGATTTCCGCCATCAGGTTCTCTCTGTCCAGTGTTGGATTTACTTCGGTAACCTCAAAGCAGCATATCTTCCGGTTCTGCATAAATTTCGAGACCAGATCTTCGGCTTCCCGCTCACGTAATCCGTTGCCAACAGGTGTTCCCGTTCCCCGTGAGATGGAAGCATCGAGGCAATCCACATCAAAACTCACATAAATATCGGTGCAGGAACTAAGGTAGCGCAATACGGAGCGAACAATGCTTTCCGGCCCCTTTCTCCGCACTTCATTGGTGGTGATTACCTTGATACCATGCTTTTCAATCAGGTATTTTTCTTCCTTCTCATAATCGCGCAGGGAAATGAACACGAGGTCTTCCGGCATTACCTTGGGGTGAATCTTCCCAAAACGCTTCAGTTTGTTCCAGGCATCCGTTGTGGTTTCATCCAGTTTGTTGTGCTTGCAGTCTTCATTATCCTCGTCCAGCGCCGCGGCCAGTGGCATACCATGCAGGTTTCCAGAAGGTGTTGTGTAAGGTGTGTGAAGGTCGGCATGGGCATCAATCCAGATCACGCCTAGTTTAGACTTAGGCTTCGCAATACGGATACCCGCCATCGTAGCCCCGGCAATACTGTGGTCTCCACTAAGCACGACAGGGAAAAAGTTATTGGAAATGGTTTCACTCACCGCCTTACTCACCCTTTCATACATGGTGAGCAGCCCGTTAATGCGTTTCGCGTAAGGACTTTCAATGGGTTCAAATAACAACTTATTTTCATGCGCAATCTTTTCCGAAGGAAAATGCACGAAAAAATTACTCATAAAATCCAATGCGGCGATCTTAATGGCATCCACCCCCAAACTCGCCCCTCTGGTACCTGCCCCGATTTCGGAGGGTACTTCTATCAGTTTGATGTTCTTCATAAAAGTTAGTTAGCAACCGTGCGGCTAAGGTAGGGATTCCCCCTGAGATAAGCACAATGTGTTCAGTACCAAATCATATTTAACTTTCAGTTCATTTGTAAGACCTGTTTATCCACATTTGTTTGGTCGAAATGTGAACAATCCGTGCATAACTATGGAATAACTCGGGGGGAAGGGCATAGGGGGTACCCGTTCTAAAAATTATATTTGCCATCCTGAAAAACTGAAGTACTGTGCGATTAAAGAGTTTAGAAATCAAGGGATTCAAAAGTTTTGCCGATAAAACCGTGGTAAATTTCGACCAGAACATTACCGGTATTGTTGGACCGAATGGCTGCGGAAAGAGCAATATTGTTGACTCTATCCGTTGGGTGATCGGTGAACACAAGATCAGCAACCTCCGTTCCGAGAACCTGGAAAGCTTGGTGTTCAACGGGTCGAGAACGCGTTCCGCCAGCGGATTGGCAGAAGTGTCGCTCACATTTGAAAATACCAAGAACCTGCTGCCTACCGAATTCAACACGGTGACCATCAGCCGGAAATTCTATAAAAGCGGGGAAAGCGAATACAGGCTGAATGATGTTTCCTGCCGCCTGAAAGACATCCATAATCTTTTCATGGATACAGGCGTATCTACCGATTCATACGCGATCATTGAATTGGGCATGGTGGACGACATCATCAAAGATAAAGACAACAGTCGCCGCAGAATGCTCGAGCAGGCCGCCGGTATTTCTATCTATAAAACCAGAAAGAAAGAAGCCAAACAGAAGCTGGATGCCACCGAGCAGGACCTGAACCGGATCGAGGACCTGCTCTTCGAAATCAATAACCAGTTGAAATCGCTGGAGAACCAGGCGAAAAAAGCCGAAAAGTTCTACGAGATCAAAAAGGAATACAAAGAAGTAAGCATAGAACTTGCGAAGGCCGCGTTGGAAGGATTCAACATCACTTACAGGGAACTCAACCAGCAACAGGACGAGGAAACCGATAAGAAGACAAAGCTGGAAGCGGAGATAGCATTGGAAGAAGCGGCCGTGGAGCAGGAGAAAGTGGGCTTCATTGAAAAAGAACGTGCGCTCCAGTCGATGCAGCACGAATTCAACGACCTGCT